>DPPH01000154.1:7369-7519 GCA_003539375.1 Clostridiales bacterium | reverse complement strand
ATTTACAAATATATACAAGATTTATTTAAAAAAAAATGATTTGCATAATTATTATAATAAATTATATTATGTAAGACTCGGTAGCTCAGGGGAAGAGCAGAGCAAAATATACTTGATATTCTTGCCCGGTTGCAGGTTCGAGTCCTGCCC
>DPPH01000154.1:6456-7162 GCA_003539375.1 Clostridiales bacterium | reverse complement strand
TGCAGGTTCGAGTCCTGCCCGAGCCCCCAAAATAAATAAGGAGGATTTTTATGCCATTACCAAAACCCCGTAAAAACGAAGCAAAACAAAGATTTATCTCAAGATGTATTGCCAACCCAACTATGAAAAAAGAATATAAAAATAAAAAACAACGAATAGCTGTTTGCTATTCTCAATGGAAACATAAAAAGAAATAAGGAAATTAAATAAGGACGAAAATGATGCATTATAATGAACCATATGAGACCGATAGTCTATGTACCTGGGATAGCAATACTATGCCAGAGACAATACAAGTCGGTGATGTGGAGTATATCCGTAAAGATAAAATCAAACCATCAAGCGCACACGATACCACCCAATACATAATGAGGATAGTTAAAGTAAACAATTATAATGAAGAAGAGATAACTTCTATAAAGATAAAAATTAACGATACAATAATTATGGAAATAGATAATAATGAAGCAAGCATTGCAACCCTTTATGATGAAGCAGATATTCTGAAGAAATGGGTTGATGGTGGTTATATCTGTGACAATCAAGCGGTTAAATGGAACGATGCTGAGTTTTACCTTTATAAAGGGGAACTATACTGTGCCTATAACTTTATTGGTGGCTTTATTGGTGGGTATAAGAACAATGAAATGATATATAACTTTAAAACAACTTTTAATTGTTTATCCATCAAACCAAGGATTGAAAC
>DPPH01000154.1:5778-6274 GCA_003539375.1 Clostridiales bacterium | reverse complement strand
TATATAACTTTAAAACCATGAAGCAGGGTGATAGAACACAAGCCCCAGTACCAATCTGGGAGCATAGTGAAACCCTGAAAGTAGTATAAATAAACGGATGTGTGGGTTGTGTGTTAATCTCTCACCGTATATAGGTGATACAAAAATAACCAGTTAAACAACTATATTCATATCTGCCCACCACACAGGGCAAACTAAATGAACCGACAGGATTCTCTCCCTTACCTGTCGGTTTTTTATAATTACTGAAAAACATACTAATTTTTCAGGAAGTATTTCTATTCTAACTCATTTATCATGCACTATAGAAACAATACACTCTTGACTATAAATACCACCCCCTATCCATCTACATTGAATCAAATCTTCTGCCAACACAGTCTAATGGCAGTAAAAAGCACTATGCAGCACCAAGATGGCACTAAGACAGCACTAAGACATTTGTAAGGTATATCTTTACTATAGCCCCAAGCGGGACTAAGCAGGGACTAAGCAG
>DPPH01000154.1:2341-5537 GCA_003539375.1 Clostridiales bacterium | reverse complement strand
GCAGGGACTAAGCAGGGACTAAGTTTGTCCCAAGCTGTCCTATGCTGTCCCAAGCTACCAGACAATCGTATAGTCTTAACATACAGAGTGTAATACCCCAATCATTTTGCGCATATAATTACCTTGCTGCACAATATTCGGCATAATCTGTGCACATTTATTATTAGCTTCCCTCTTAAAGAAGACAATTTAATTCCTTTGTTTCCCTGTGCATAAGGAAACTTTTGAGTCGAATATTCTGCCGTCACGGTCTAATGGCAGTAGAAATTAACCAGTCGCAAATTGCGACCTCAAGTTGATATTAGAAAATCGAATATCTTGATATCACAAATCGCTACATCAAGTTGTAATATTTAAACATTAGTCAAAAGTTGATGTAAGTTTAATTGTGTGTATTTCCCAAAATTGTTTTTGGGTATTTTTGATATCACAGGTACCATAGGTATACTATTATACGCTGGACTTTGTTCGCCTAAATTACCACACCTGACCAGCACTACCTACCGACTATAAACTATCCAACTCACGCAGTGTGTTGATTACCCCCTGTGTGAACACAGCGAGCTGGGGACTATAGTTATATATTACCCCACCCACTGGAGTCATCCCCTGCCCTCTCGGCATAGGGGGTAGTCCCCAGACAATTCGATAGACTGAATCAACTGAATCAACTGAACCGACTAAACCGACTGAACCAAACCGAATCGACCAAACTGCTTCCTGTGGACGGAATGGATGGAATGGAAAGAATGGAAAGACGAACCAACGAGCTAACAAACCGACAAACGAAATGATATGGATAACAGCAAGCAACCATAATCGAGTAGCAATTATCAACCTTAAGCAACTATCAACCAACAACTATCAACCAACAGCCAGCAGCTCCAAATAAAATTAAAAAAAATATAAAAATAATTTGCATTTTTCAAATAATGTATTATACTATATATAAAACGAAGGAGGAAAAAATGAATTATGAAAATTACTGTGAAACACCAATCGAGTTAAGGGATGCTGGCATCGATAGCGTCCCAGAAATTATCATCGATAACGATATTCTGCACGCAAGCGTGCGGAATATTAAAACACTAAATGAAAATATCAAAATATTAAGCGATATGCTGTCAACCTTAAGAAATATCCAAAGGTTACACTATGTCAAATTGTCAATGGCAGACGTTAAATACCAGTATAGATTAATTTCTATCGAAAAAAATAAGTCAGAGGGTATAATTTTAATAAGAGTCAATCACAGAGAAAACGTTTGGACAAAAATAGGAGTCGAGGGAAAAATAGAGGATATATTCGCTATTGAGAATAAAATCCAAGAAATAAAATCGTACTACCAGGGGTGGTATGATTTTTGGACATCGAAAACTGGCTCATTAATAGAGCCCACAAAGAAAGAGTTTTAAAATTCAACAGTGCCGTCCACAAGGGCGGCTTTTTTTTAATTATAAAACGAAGGAGGTAAAATGAAAAGAGAAACAAGACAAGAAGCATTGGCACTATGGAAACAAGCCAAAGAAATAGTGGAAACTGGACAAGTACAAAAAGCAACCAGCGACAACATCCCTGAGGGGGTGAGTGTAAAAGGCTACTTGGTAGTCCTGGAACAAATGAAAAGGTTAGGATTGTCAGGGCAACCAGTCATTGACTGCAAAACTTTCAAGAGGTGGAAAGACGCAGGCTATAAAGTTAAGAAAGGCGAAAAGGCAAAAATTGTTGGGATAAGTTGGAAAAACTTTGCGAAACCCAACAAAAAAGAACAGCAGGAGATAGAAGAATTAAAAGCACAAGGCTACGAAGTAGAAGAAGATATAGATTATAGACCTGTGATATATTATCTATTCCACCGCAGCCAGGTGGAAAAGCTAAATAAAGGAGGTAAAGATGAGTAGAATGGAAAGAACATCCGTTTTTACAAAGAAACTTTTCGAGCTGGAAGAAGCTATCGAAAAGGGCGACAAGAAGGAATTTCAAAAAAAATTGGAAGAGCACTCGCTGTCACTTCACAACTGCTCGGTAGGTGATACCAAGCTATCGGACAAATATAATGCTATCTTACGTAAGGCATTAGATAAGTTTATGTAAACACAAAAGCCCTCGTCAGTTTATTACTGGCGGGGTTTATTTTTTTTGGAAAAGGTAGAATATCGCTTATATCTAAGTGGTATATACCTTTAACACTTAACAAGTAAAGGAGGAAATTAAAATGAAAAAGCTGAAAACAATTAAAACAAAAAAGGACGCAGCGCTTGTTGCGTCCGAGATTCTTGGAAAAATAGCTTATGATAGTGAAATCGATATACTTGGAATTGGATTCCAGTATTATCGTTTTGACGGGTTAAAAACCAACTCGTTTTTAATTTCCAGAAATTCGGAAAACGAAAACCTACTTGCCGTTGAAAGGCACGATAACTGCGGTGGTAGCGGGTTTGGAAATATCGAAAAGAAAAACTTCCCAACGTATGTTTGGGAAAATAGGAAAGATATTAATCATACAGGCTCGTTTTATGGGCCTGATGTAGAAAAACCAGAAAACATCTAAATAATACTAATGAATTATATAACATTTACAGCTGCTCTACGGGGCAGCTGTTTTATTTTGGTGTCTTAAAAACAAGACAGTAAAGTAGGGGGTGTCTTAAAAAACAGACAGTAAAGTGTATCATTTTTGATACAGTTGTTACATTCCCAGTCCAGATACTTACATATCCCAGCTAACAAACACCTACTTAATATCTACTGTAAACTTTGTTTACACCTCTAAAGCCGCTTATAGTCAGCACCTACAGCAACTGTAAACTTTGTTTACACCTGTTTATGTGTGAGTGTAATGTTTTTATGACAGCAGGCGGAGATTGAGGCTATAGCCCCTCAAAACCCTTAAACCCTCCGTTCATCGGATATTTGTAATTTGATACATTTATATCGATACATTTATATCGATAGACTTATATCGATATATTTTTATCGATTAGCTGTATTGTATTATTGCTTATGGTATTTATTTAATGTATTACAGCTTTTCCAGCTCGTCGGCATCTAACTCATCTAAGTTACGGGAGTTAACTCTTCTAAACTCAGACTCATCCTTTTCTAATTCTATTAACTTACTTTTAATTCTTTGTTTTGTTCTATCTTCTGTATCGTTTTCCTCTTCATTGTTAGTGTCAGTTTCGGTGTCAGTTTC
>DPPH01000154.1:1358-2118 GCA_003539375.1 Clostridiales bacterium | reverse complement strand
GTCAGTTTCGGTGTCAGTTTCGGACTCAGTATCCAGCGAGTAGTCGGCGTCTTGAGCAAGTTCCTTTAATTTTTTATCGATTTGTGATTTACGATTATCTTCTGGTTCGTTTCTGGTAATATCGATAAATAGTCCACCTATTTTCCCTAATTGCTCATTTGCTTGGAGTACGGCAGACGGGTTAAAGTTAAAAGTAGACAGGCAGATATCCCGTACTTGGCGAGCTGTATTAATAACTTCTTCGGCTGTTACGTTTTTACCTTTTTGTTTAAGTCCAGCTTTATTCATTTGGGTAGCGTATTCTATAAGGTATTGTAAGATGTTATTATCCAGCATATACTTAAGCACTTCTTTTTTTGCCGTTCCTTCTTGGACTCTATAGGTTTTCATATAAGCTTCGACTGCGTCGCCTTTATATCTAATCAAAGTTTTAAAAAACTTCTTTTTTTTACCTATCAGTTCTACTTGTTTTTGTTTTTCATTTCCCATATTAATTCCTTTGCTTGTTTAATGTTATTACAGATAATAGCTTTACCACCTGCTTTTTTTATTTTATTAATATTATACAGCTGTAATTCAGATGGTTTACCTTTATCGCCTTTCACTTCGATAGCCCCGAATAGTCCATTAATACAGAAGACGATATCTGGAACACCTGCTTTATTAGAGACTATTTGTTTAATTGAGTATGCTTTTTCGAGTTTAAGCAATTTCAATATTTTATATTGCAATTGTTTTTCTTTCATTTATATCTCCTTTT
>DPPH01000154.1:547-1027 GCA_003539375.1 Clostridiales bacterium | reverse complement strand
CCTGTATCGCTAAACAGCCAGTATAGTATTGGTGTTTTTGTTCTATTCAAATCCAATATTCTACTTTTAGCTTGTTCGTATGACAGGTATGAAAAATCTATATTATAATAGATAAGGTGGTCGGTTGTGTCAAGTCTAATTCCTTCACGTCCCGACTGGAATTGTGAGATAAACACGCCTTTTGGAGCAGCGTTAAATTTTTGAGGGTCGGTATAGTGGTTGGGGAATATTGTTTTCAGGATTTTATATTCACCGATATATTTATAGAATATCACAATTTTACCGGTAAACTTTTTTTTAATAAATGCTGCTTTTGAGTAATCGAGGTAGTGGATTTTGCCATTTTCGTCTTTTACTGTGCCTGAGCATATTTGGTGCATTTTACTTTTCAATTTTGCTGGTGAATCGCATACTATTTCCCAATTATCTTTTTTCAATATTCTTGTAGATTTCAATATATTAAGTACCTCGTGTAATCTT
>DPPH01000154.1:0-337 GCA_003539375.1 Clostridiales bacterium | reverse complement strand
ACCTCGTGTAATCTTGGGTTTATTTCGATTGTTATTATTTTTTCTTTAACTTCGGAATGGATAAATCCTGCTTGTTTACGAGTATAGCTTATCATAATGGGTTCGATAAAGGGTTTAATTTTGTTCACATAGCAGCGGGAGTAGTCAGTTATTCTATAGCCATTAATCATTTTATCACGTTTATTGACATAATCGTCGGCCCAGCGATAGAAGTTTTTATATTTATGGAAGGGTGAGTTATTGGAAATCCAAAATTGGTGGTATATTTGGGAGTAGCTTTCTGGAGTTGGAGTAGCGGAAAGTAGAATCAAGTAGTTATCTCCGACTATTTTTTTAA
>DPPH01000192.1 GCA_003539375.1 Clostridiales bacterium | reverse complement strand
CTGGAATTTGAAATTAATTCTCTTAAAAATATTTCTTTGTGGGTGTAAATAGAATTAATCATAATATCAAGGACTCTTTTTGACTCAGCTTTAAATTTTTTCTTTGTCATATGTATCTCCTCCTATTTCAATAAAATAATTAGCACTCTATTATTTAGAGTGCTAACATATAATTTATACCATATTCTATTATTTATGTCAATTACTGTAAATTAATTTAAATATATTAACTTTAATCTTTTATAATAATCATTTATAATAAAAAGTAATAGAATTTAGGAGGATAGATATGACTTATCCTAATGTAGAAGATAGTAAAAAAATGATTTGTGAAATTGGAAGAAGAATGTACCAGAGAGAATATGTAGCAGCAAACGACGGTAATATTTCAGTTAAAGTAGGAGAAAATCTAATAATATCAACACCTACAGGAGTTTCGAAAGGATACATGACTCCTGATATGATATCAGAAGTAGATTTAGAGGGAAATTGGGGCGGAATAGGTCTAGAACCAACGTCAGAACTTAAAATGCACCTTCGAGTATACAAAGAAAATAAAAATGTAGGTTCTGTAGTTCATGCTCATCCGCCTATAGCAACAGCTTTTTCTGTAGCTGGGATTGAACTCGTCAAACCAATTTTAATAGAAAATGTACTTATGGTTGGACCTATTCTTATAGCACCATTTGCAAAACCTGGAACCCAAGAAGTACCGGAATCTATAGCACCCTACTGTAAAAAATACAAAGGAGTGTTATTAGCAAACCACGGAGCTTTAACTTGGGGAAAAGATTTGACAGAAGCATACCACCGACTTGAATCTATGGAACACTATGCTAAAATATTAATGTACTCGACAAAAATTTTAGGTAGTAATAGAGAACTAGATAGTGAACAAATAGAAAGATTAATTGATTAGAGGTGTACTCATTATGATAATTGAAGGAATCGGAGCCAGCAGTGGAATAAGTATAGGAAAAGTTTTTAAACTTCAGAAAGAAAAAATAGTTACATCAAATCAGAAGATAGAAGATGTAAAAAGAGAAATAGAATTATTAGAAAAAGCTATAAAAAAAAGTGAAGTTGAAATAAGAAAGATAAGGGACAAGACAGTTAAAACAATTGATAAAAAACATGGAGCAATTTTTGAAGCTCACTTGGAAATTCTCAGAGACCCTGAACTCTACGGAGAGACAGTGAAAATAATAAAAGACGAGAAATTAAATGCAGCAAGAGCCTTTCAAATAACTGTTAATAATTTCGTGAATTTATTTGAAGAAATGGAGAATGAATATATGAGAGAAAGAGCAGGGGACATACTAGATGTATCAAACAGAGTACTTGCTCACCTTCTTAATATTGGTATTAAGGATCCTGGTCTTTTAGAAAAGGAGGCTGTGATTGTAGCGGAAGATTTAACTCCTACAGATACAGCTTCACTAAATAAAAAATATGTGAAGGGTTTTGCAACAGAAACTGGAGGACGAACAGGACACAGTGCTATTATGGCAAGAACATTAGAAATACCTGCAGTTGTAGGAACAAAAAATATTATGAGAAATACAGAAGATGGAGATATCATAATAATTGACGGTACGAAAGGACTAGCTATTATTAATCCGAATCAAAACCAATTAGATAAATATAAAGACTTATTAAAGCATCATACTGATAATATAAAAAGATTAAAAAAATATGCAAATAAAAAATCAAAAACTAAAGATGGTAGAACTGTCGAACTAGGAGGAAATATAGGGTCTCCTGCAGACCTTCAAGGGGTAACTGATAACGGTGGTGAAGGTATAGGGCTTTATAGGACAGAGTTTTTATTTATGGGTAAACAATACTGCCCAACTGAGGAAGAGCAGTTTCAGGCCTATAAAGAAGTTTTAGAAAAGATGAAGGATAGGCCTGTAATTATAAGGACCTTAGATATAGGTGGAGACAAGTCTGTAGAATATATAGGAAGTAAGGGTGAAATGAATCCTTTCTTAGGTCACAGAGCCATAAGACTTTGCCTTGAACAGCATGATATTTTTAAGGACCAGATAAGAGCTCTTTTAAGAGCTAGTATTTATGGGAATTTAAAGATAATGTTTCCTATGATAGCTACTATTGAGGAGCTAAGAGATGCTAAAAAGATGATAGAACTTTCCAAAGAAGAACTTATTGAGGAAGGAGTTAAGATCAATCGAGAAGTAGAAGTAGGAATAATGATAGAAGTCCCTTCTGCAGCAATTTTAGCAGATCAGTTTGCTAAAGAAGTTGATTTTTTTTCTATAGGGACCAACGATTTAATACAATATACCTTTGCTGCAGACAGAATGAATGAAAAGGTATCTTATTTATACCAGCCCTACAACCCAGCTTTACTTAGGTTGATCAAAATGGTTGTAGATGCCTCTCACAAGGAAGGGAAATGGACGGGCATATGTGGAGAAATAGCAGGAAATGAAAAAATGACTCCCTTACTTATAGGGTTGGGGATAGATGAGCTTAGCATGAGTGCTTCGAGTATCTTAAAGATAAGAGAAAATATAAGCAAAATTCAATACAAAGATGCAGCAGATATTGCAAAAAAAGCTTTAAATATGAACAGTAGCAAAGAAGTAGAGAAACTTTTAAAAGAAAACTTTTAATAATTAATTTAAAAGAGCAGTTTTTGTTAGATTAATAGAAAAGACTAAGGTTAAATCTTAGTTTTTTCTATTATTTTTTTATACAAGTGAGGTTGAATAAAAAGAGCATAGAGAAGTAAAAGTATAGGAAAATAACTCCATTTATAGTATACAGTAGTTGGAACATCGGTTAAAGCAGTAACTATAAGTCCGTTAACATTCCAAGGGATAATACCAACTATACCAATACCTGCATTTCCTATAGTTGATGCCAAAAAAGTTTTATCTATTTTGTGCTCGTCGTAAATTTCCTTAAAATTATCCCCGGTAATAATTGCTGTCAGAGTTTGGTTGCATGTGATTAAAGTTAGGACAGCAGAAGTCAGAGCTGTATATACAATTATTGAGACAGGACTTACACTTTTTTTTAGGACGGGATTAATTAAAGGTTTAATAAGACCTGATACTTTTAATACTCCATTCAATAGAGCTGAACTTGCTATTACCATTAATACAGAAATCATATTAATAAAACCATTGGTGTTTAATAAGTAGTTGTATTCATCCACAGGTGATTTATAACCGTAAAGAATCAAATTTAAGCTCATATCTCCACGAGTAAAAAAAGATATAACAAATGCAGATAAAACAGCAGTTCCTATGGCTTTTAAAACTGGAACCTTAAAAATAATCATTAGAAGAAGCACTGCAACGGGAAGGAGCATCCAGATTTTAACATCAAAAACATTTTTTATAT
>DPPH01000027.1 GCA_003539375.1 Clostridiales bacterium | reverse complement strand
AATAGTTTTAAAGGGGATATGTTATCTATTTCAATTATCCTGTTATTTGATATTTTTTTCTTTTTTAGTAGCTTTCTTTTTCTATTTTTTTCTATTACTTCTTTTATCTTGTCTATTCCTTCTATTACAAACATTTCTTCTTCATAAAGTCCGTATTTTTTATCGTATCTTTTTTCTTTAATTATCTCGTTGTATCTTTTGTACAGATCATCTATTTTATCTAATAGTCCTGCTAAGTGGTAATTGATGCTTCCTCTCCACACGAAGGTGTATCTGTTTGCATTTGCTTCTATTTTTGTTCCGTCTACGTAGAGTTTTTCTAGATTTACTAGTCCTTCTTTTTTTAATCTTTTTATGAATTGATAGTGCAGGTCTTCTAATATTTCTTTTGTTAGTCTGTTGTTTTTAAATTCATAAGGAGAGAAGATGGCTTTTTTGGGCCATCTTTTTTCTCTTTTTTTATAAAAAAATCAGCATAACTTTAATCGCTATGCCGATTTTCTAAGGAGCTATTTTCCGACAGCCCCTTTTTTTAAAGAATACGAAAGAAATAAAAAATATATTGCAATAATACATATATCTATAAAGCTTTAATATAAATAATAACGGTAAAACGTTATTATAGCCCATTGTAAAGAATGTAAATTATACAAGGAGCAAGCATAAATGCAAGAATTTGACAAAATCTTTCATTATATGTATAATTATTTAATATAATTTAAATTTATGAAGGAGGAAATCATGGATAATAAAATCAAACTAGTAGATACTACATTAAGAGATGGAGAACAGACAGCAGGGGTTATTTTTGCAAAAGAAGAAAAAATTTATATAGCTAAGCTTTTAAGTGCTATAGGAGTAGAACAGATTGAAGCTGGTGTACCTATAATGGGTGGCGATGAAAAAGAAGTAATAAAAAAAATAGTAGATAGTAACTTAGAATCAAGTATAATGGGCTGGAATAGAGCTGTAGTAAAGGATATTAATGCTTCGCTAGACTGTGGTGTAGATTCTGTTGCTATATCTATTTCAACATCGGATATTCATATCAAGTATAAATTAAAATCAAATAGAGAAAAGGTGCTATCAGATATGACTAAATCAGTTCAATTTGCAAAGAAAAAGGACTTATATGTTTCTGTAAATGCAGAAGATTCATCTAGAACTGATGGAACTTTTTTAATCAGATTTGCTAAAGAAGCTAAAGAGGCAGGTGCTGATAGATTAAGATTTTGTGATACTGTAGGAATTATGAATCCTATTAAAACTTTTGAAATGATAAAATATATAAAAGATAATATTGACATAGATATAGAAATGCACACACATAATGACTTGGGAATGGCTACTGCTAATGCTATATCAGGGGTAATGGCTGGTGCAAATTATGTAGGTGTAACTGTTAATGGTTTGGGGGAAAGAGCAGGCAATGCTTGTTTAGAAGAAGTTATGATGTCTTTAAGAACTTCACTAAATATAGATAATGCTTACAATTTAAGTAAATTAAAATTTTTGTGTGAATATGTTTCTATAGCTTCTGGAAGAGAACTTTCACCATGGAAATCTATAGTTGGGAGTAATATTTTTTCTCATGAATCTGGAATTCATGTTGATGGTGCTCTAAAAAATCCATTGACTTATGAAGTTTTTAATCCAGAAGAGTTGGGATTAGAAAGAAAAATTGTTATTGGAAAACATTCCGGTACAGCAGCAATAAAAAATGTATTGAATAAATATGATGTTAATATAGATAAGTTTACAGCTTCAAAATTATTAGAGATAGTAAGAAGAGCATCAGTTTCTTTAAAAAGAGCATTAACTGATAAAGAACTTGTGAATATATACGAAGAATATTTATTAGAAAACGGTTTTAATATGGAAAATGCATAAGGAGTTGCTATGAAAAAAGCATAAGGAGTTGCTATGAAAAAAAATATAACTCAAAAAATATTGGAGGATCATTTAGTATCCGGGAAATTAGAAAAAAATAATGAAATAGAGATTAAGATAGATCAAACTTTAACACAAGATTCTACGGGAACGATGGTGTATCTTCAATTAGAAGCTATGAATATTGATTCAATAAAGACTGATCTTTCAGTTGCATATATAGATCACAATACTCTACAAACAGGTTTTGAAAATGCAGATGATCATGAATTTATAAAAAGTGCAGCTTTTAAATATGGTTTAGTTTTTTCAAAACCTGGAAATGGAATTTGCCATCAATTGCACTTGGAAAACTTTGGAAAACCGGGAGGTACTTTATTGGGTTCCGATAGTCATACACCTACTAATGGAGGATTAGGAATGCTATCAATAGGAGCTGGTGGTTTAGATGTAGCTGTAGCTATGGGTACAGGTATATATAGGTTAAAAATGCCTGAAATTATGAATATTAAATTAAAGGGTGATTTAAACCCCTGGGTATCTTCAAAAGATGTAATACTTCATATATTAGATATATTAACTGTAAATGGAGGATTGGGAAAGATAATTGAATATTCAGGAAAAGGAATAAAGGCCTTATCAGTTACTGATAGAGCAACAATAACAAATATGGGAGCTGAACTTGGCGCTACTACTTCAATATTTCCTAGCGATGAGCTTACCTACAAGTATTTGAAATCTCAAGGTAGAAAAAAAGACTGGATTGAACTAAAGGCGGATGATAAAGCTTATTATGATAGTACTATTGAAATCAATCTTAGTGATGTAGTACCTTTAGTAGCTAAACCTCATAGTCCAGATAATATAGCTACTGTTAACTCTTTAGATGGGTTAAAAGTTGATCAAGTAGCAATAGGAAGCTGTACAAATTCTTCTTATAGTGATTTGATGAAAGTTGCTAAAATTCTTAAAAATAAAAAAGTGCATCCAGATGTTAGTTTATGTATATCTCCAGGGTCAAGTAAAATATTAAAAATGCTTGCTGAAAATGGAGCTCTTGCTGATTTGATAGAATCCGGTGCTAGAATATTAGAATGTGCTTGTGGCCCCTGTATAGGTATGGGACAAGCACCTAAGAATAATGGAGTATCACTAAGAACATTTAATAGAAATTTTTACGGAAGAAGTGGAACAAAAAGTGCTGATATATATTTAGTTAGCCCCGAAACAGCAGCTGTTTCTTCTTTGGAAGGTAAACTAGTAAATCCAGAAAGTATAGGAGAAGCTGTAAAAATTAATGAACCTAAAATATACAAAGAATGTAAGAGTTTATTTATATATCCTATAGAAAACAGAAAAAATCTAGAAGTGGTAATGGGGCCTAATATAAAAACATTTCCTTTAAAAGATAAACTACAAGATAATATAGAAGGGAAAATAGTATTAAAAGTAGGAGATGATATTACAACCGATCATATAATGCCTTCAAATGCTTCGTTACTTCCTTATAGATCAAATATTCCATATCTATCGAAGTATGCATTTAGTACTATAGATGAAAATTTTTGGGAAAAATGTCAAGATAATGGGGGATTCATTGTCGGAGGAGAAAATTACGGTCAGGGTTCTAGTAGAGAGCATGCTGCTCTTGTTCCTCTATACCTAGGAATTAAAGCAATCTTTGCAAAATCTTTTGCAAGAATTCACAAAGCTAACTTAATAAATGCAGGAATTTTACCTCTTGAATTTATAGAAAATGAAGATTACAAAGATTTAGAATTTGATGATAAGATTTTACTTTTAAATTTAAAGAATGAATTGACCGAAAATGGGATTATAGAAATAACTAATAAAACAAAAAATAAAAAAATAAAAGGAAAGTTTAATGGAAATTCAAGAGATATTCAAATATTAAAAAGTGGAGGATACCTGAACTGGATTAATAAAAAATTGGAGGCTGACAAAGAATGAGAAAGATTACATTAATACCTGGAGATGGAATAGGTCCAGAGGTTATTTTTGCAACTAAAAAAATTGTTGATTTTTTAAATATTGATATAGATTGGGAAATAATAAATGCTGGAGAAAATACTTATAAAAAAACAGGAGAATATATTCCCAAAACTTTAATAGATAGTATTAATAAAAACAAAATAGTTTTAAAAGGACCTATTACTACACCTGTTGGAAAAGGGTTTAGAAGCATAAATGTTAGTTTAAGAAAAAAATTCGACACTTATGCAAATATTAGACCCCTAAAGAGTTTGCACGGTGTGGGTAAAATGTATAAAAATGTTGACTTAGTAGTCTTCAGAGAAAACACAGAAGGCTTATATATTGGTATTGAAAATAAAATAAATGAGGACAAGACTCAAGCTATAAAGGTAACTACTCGCAAAGCTTCAGAAAGAATAGCAAAAAAAGCTTTTGATTATGCAATAGATAACAAAAGAAAAAAAGTAACTGCTGTACACAAGGCAAATATTTTAAAAATAACTGATGGATTGTTTTTGGAATGTGTTAGAGAAATATCAAAAAAATATCCAAGTATAGAATATGAAGAAAAAATAATTGACAATATGTGTATGCAACTTGTTATGAATCCAGAAAAGTATGATATATTAGTTACAACAAATTTATATGGAGATATTCTCTCTGATTTATCTTCTGGTCTAGTAGGAGGATTAGGATTGACTCCAGGGGCTAATATAGGAGATGATATAGGTATATTTGAAGCTGTACATGGAAGTGCTCCGGATATAGCTGGAAGGTTCGTCGCAAATCCAGCAGCTTGTATATTATCAGCAGCTATGATGCTGGATTATATAGGTGAAAAATTTTCAGCTGATTTGATTAGAAATGCTCTTTATAAGGTAATTGAAGATGGAAATAACTTAACTAGAGATTTGGGTGGGAATTCAAATACTTGGGAATTCACTCAAAGCATTATAAATAATTTGTGTATATAAAAAGGGGCTGTCGGAAAACAATGAAATTTAGCTCCTAATTACTAAAAAAATGAAACCTGCTAAAATTACAGCTTTTCACGAGACTGTGAAATAATTTGTGTATAAAAAATCCTCCTCTTAAGGTAAAATAAAATTATCTTAAAAGGAGGATTTTCTAATGGCAAGAAAAAGACCAGAAAGAAAAAACCAAAAGTTATTAGATTTAATCAGAGAACAGTATCAACCTGAATCAGCTCTTGATATTCAGGAAGCTTTAAAAGATTTAACATCAGGTCTGCTGGAAGAAATGCTGAAAGCAGAGTTAGATGAACATTTGGATTATGATTACGGAGAAAAACCTTTAGGGCTAAATACTAGAAATGGCTACAACAAAAAAAATGTAAAATCAAGTAATGGGAAAATGGAAATTAATATTCCTAGAGACAGAGAAGGTTCTTTTGAACCTCAGGTAGTAAAGAAATATGAGAAAGATATATCTAACATAGAGAGCCAAATAATCTCCATGTATGGAAGAGGAATGACCACAAGAGATATTTCAAATCATATAAAAGAAATTTATGGCTTTGGTCTGTCAGAATCCATGGTAAGTAGGATAACCAACAAAATTCTACCAACTATAGAAGAATGGAGACAAAGACCCTTAGAAAAGACCTATCCCTTTGTATTTATGGATGCTATTCACTACAATGTTAGAGATAATGGTATGGTAGTAAAAAAGGCAGTATATATAGTATTAGCCTATACAATGGATGGTCATAAAGAAGTACTAGGAATGTATGTAGGTGAAAATGAAAGTTCAAAATACTGGTTAATGGTTCTTAATGATCTGAAAAATAGAGGTCTTAAGAATGTATTGATATTTTCAACAGATAACCTTCCAGGCTTTAGTCAAGCCATAACCGCAGTATATCCTAAGGCAGAGATTCAAAAGTGTATAATACATCAAATAAGAAGCTCTACAAGGTATGTAAACTACAAGGATAGAAAAGAGCTTATGAATGATTTAAAAACTATTTATAAGGCAAGTACAGAAGAAATAGCCCTAGTACAGCTAGATTACTTTGAAGGCAAGTGGAAAAAGAAATATCCATCTTGTGTTAGTAGCTGGAAAAATAATTGGGCAGAGCTATCCACTTTCTTTAAATATCCTAAGGAAATAAGAAAACTTATGTATACTACAAATGCTATAGAAAATTTTAATAGACAACTAAGAAAAGTAACTAAAAATAAATCTATTTTCCCAACAGATTTTTCCTTAGAAAAAAGTCTCTATTTAGCAATGGTAAATGCTACATCTAAGTGGACATCAAGGATGAGGGGTTGGGACCAGATACTAGCTCAACTTAATATATTTTTTGATGAAATATTAAATAGCTAAAATAA
>DPPH01000162.1:9536-16466 GCA_003539375.1 Clostridiales bacterium | reverse complement strand
GTTTTTTTAATAAAGTATTTAAGCATCATTTGGGTTATTTCAAAATCAGCAATCACTCCATTTTTTAAAGGTCTTATGGTTATTATGTTTTTAGGTGTACGTTCCAGCATTTCGCTTGCTTCCTCGCCTATTGCTATAACTTTGTCGTTTTTTTTGTCAACTGCTACTATAGAGGGTTCATTTATAACTATTCCTTTTCCTTTAATATAGGCTAATGTGTTAGCCGTTCCTAAATCTATTCCTAAATTTTTTGAAAACCCGTCTAAAAAAGACATTAAAAACCTCCTTAAATAATATTTTCTTCTTTAAAACTTAGATAAGTTCCGTCTCCAATTATTATGTGATCTAGTACTTTAATACCCATAATGTCTCCTGCTTCAATTAATCTCTGTGTTATGTTGATATCTTCTCTGCTAGGTTGAACTTCACCGCTTGGGTGATTGTGTAAAAGTATTATTGAAGCACTTGATTTTTTTACTGCTTCTAAAAAAACTTCTCTTGGATGTACAATTGAAGAGTTTAAACTTCCTATGGATATAGTAATAATATCTATTACCTTATTTTTTGTATCTAATAATATAATTCTAAAATATTCCTTTTTATAATACCTCATATCCTCCATTACAAGAGCAGAAACATCTTGGGGAGAGGTTATTTTAAAACTTTCACTGGCCTTTGTAGACGAAATTCTTTTTCCTAATTCTACTGCTGCCAATATTGTAGCTGCTTTAGCGTTACTTACGCCGTGAAATTTATTTAAACTACCTGGGGTAGCATTTACTAAATTTAACAAGCCTTTTTCATTTTCTTTTAAAATTTTCTGACCTAAGGTTATTGCTGTATCCTTATTGCTGCCTACTCTTAGTAATATGCCTATTAACTCTGAATTAGTCAAGGACTTTGCTCCGTATTTGAGAAGTTTTTCTCTAGGTCTTTCATCCTTAGGAATTTCCATGATTGTATATTTTTCTTTCATCCGTCCTCCTAGTCCATAAGATCTATATTAAAGTCGTTTTTTAAATGCTGAGATATAGAATATATAGGGAACCCAACTATATTCATGTAGTCTCCTGTTATTTTTTTTACTAATAACTTGCCATAACCTTGTATCGCATAAGCTCCTGCTTTATCAATGTATTCATTTTTATCTAAGTATTTATCAATAAAAGAATTATCGTAATTTCCAAATTGTACTTTTGTTTCCTCAAAATCCGTTATTTTTTTTAAATTTTTTTGATTCAAAATAGTATATCCAGTTATAACCTTGTGAACTCTGCCTTTTAATTTTTGTAAAAAACAAAAGGCCTCTTCTCTACTCTTAGGTTTTTCTAATATTTCATCAAGTACAACTATGGTATCAGCTGATATTATAAGGGCATTCTTTTCTTTAATTCTTTCTTCTACATCTAGAGCTTTAATCAATGAAAGATACATAGCTATTTCTCTTGGTTTTAATCTTTTGCTGTATTTTTCTTCCACTAAGGAAGGTATACTTTCAAATTCTGCAAACTTACTCAAAATCTCAATTCTTCTAGGAGATTTTGATGCTAAAACTATTCTCATAAACACTCCTAATAAAATATTTTAAATATAACTAAAACAACTATTATTCCTAAAACTCCTGCAAGACTTAAAGAAAAAGTAAAGCCAAAAGTTAAGGACAAAAAATTTAAATCTAAAGTTGCTGGACCAAAATAAATGCTTTCAGAAAGATTTAATACTGGAAAAACATCTGCAAAAAAACCGCCTATAATGTTTCCCATAATTGATCCCGCTACAATAAGGAAGAATATCATTAAATAATTTCTACTTTTCTTCATAGTTATCTCCATTCTGTCTTATATAGTACTTTGTTTAATTGTTTTACAATAAAATTCGATGAGTATCCAACAAAGAAGCCTGTAAATAAACTAATTAAATACATAACAGGTAGATAGGATAGTATGTTTAGGTTTTCTAGTATTACGCTGGCTGTTGCTACTTGAGCTGTATTGTGAGCTAAAGCCCCAAAAATACTTACTCCAATCAAACTAAAATAATTAGAAAAATACCTATGCACAATGTACATAGCTATAATACTAAATACTGCTCCAAAAAAACTGTATATAAAACTTATAGGATTTCCAATGATAATTAATACTAAAAAAGTTCTAACTATATTTATAGTTAAACTTTTTTTGAATCCAAATACAACTAAAGAAGATAAGATAATCATATTTGGCAATCCTAGTTTTGCTCCGGGAGCAGCTATAGGAAGTGGTATAATGTTTTCAAATAAGCTCAAAAGAACAGCAAAAGCTGTTAGTAAAGCTAAAAATGTAAAGTTTCTAGTTTTATTCATTTAATCACCGCTAATAACTTATTGAGTCTAAATCTTCTGAAGAACCTGTAATTTGTACTACTACTTTATGTGGAAGGCATACGATAATTTCCCCCGGTTCTTCAATTACACCTTTTCTTACACAAAGTTGATTGTTGCAGTCGCTCTCTTCAACTAATACCTGTCCATTTTTTATATGTATAATATTATATCCATTATCTGTAACAACTTCAATTTCTTTTTCTATTGTATTATCTAATATATATTTTGAATGTTCTGTGCCATCTACTATTATCTCAACATATTTTTTATTATAATTAGAAGCTCTTTCTCTTACTAAATACATGCCAAATAAACTTACTAAGACAACCAGAATTATTAATATTTTATCGTATTTTGTCACTCTTATCACCTTGTTTAGTTTACCATTTATGGTTTTTTTTTACAAGATTATGAATCTTTTTTTCATATATTTTTTATTATTTGACATTAATACCAGTTAATGATATTATTTTTCTTGGCAAATGCCATAAACTAAGGAGGTAGTGAGTATGTCAGAATGTAATAGCTGCCCTTCCCAAGGGACCTGCAGCACAGAAAAACAAAACACTTGCGAAATAACAATTAACCCATTGAATAAAGTTAAAAATATTATTGGAGTAATGAGCGGTAAAGGCGGAGTAGGAAAATCTACTGTTGCAACAATGCTTGCATATGAATTATTAAGAAATGGTTACGAAGTTGGCCTGATGGATGCTGATATTACTGGGCCTAGTATTCCAAGATTAGTAAAGCTCCAGGATAAGAGAATAACTACAACTTCAGAAAAAGGTATGACACCTCTTATAGCTCCTGGAGGACTGAAGGTTATGTCTACAAACTTTTTAGTAGATACAGAAGATTCACCTGTTTTATGGAGAGGTCCTATTATAGGAAATCTTGTAAAACAATTTTGGACCGATGTAGTTTGGGGTGAATTAGATTATTTAATTGTAGATATGCCACCAGGAACTGCTGATGTAGCTATAACAGCCATGCAGTCAATGCCAATTACTGGAATTGTTATGGTAACAGTACCTCAAGACATGGTTTCAATGATTGTGTCTAAAGCTGTACACATGGCCGACAAAATGAAAGTTCCAGTTTTAGGTGTAGTGGAAAACATGAGTTACATTACCTGCCCTAAGTGTGGAGAAAGAATTGAAATGTTCGAATATGATGATAACAACTTTATGGAAGAAAACAATATTCCTATTCTATGTAAACTTCCTATGAATAAGGATATTACAAGTATTTCGAAAAAAGGAGTCTTAGGCCTAAATAAGGATATAACTGATGAATTTTCTAAAGTTGTAGATACAGTTGTAAATTACAAAAAATAGAGCCTAAGGCTCTATTTTTTTATCCTCCCCCTCGGGAAAATTTGATTCTAAATTTATGCATGAAATCTTTCTCTATGTCTTTGGAAATATTTATTTCTAAAAGTATTGATTTTAATGATATTTTACCGAATTTTACTTTTTTTTCTTCTAGTATAGTAACTTTCCATCCTTGGGAAACAATAGTATCTTCTTTAACTATACCTCCCAATTCAACTAATTTATCTTCAATTTCTTTTCTAGAAAATGATCTCATTTCTTTTATAAACTTTATAAAACCACCTACTCCATATGTTCCAACATATTTAGTATAAGATCTCTATTCATTTTACTTTCAGCAGAAAAAGGCAAAATTAAACCTTCTTCTTCTATTCCTAATTTATTTTTTATTATTTTTACATGTTTTGGGATTTTACCCTTGGATATCTTATCAGCTTTAGTTGCTATTACTAAACCACTAAATCCAAATTCTTTAATCCAATTATACATAGTAACATCGTTGTCTCCAGGTTCATGCCTTATATCAACTAAAAGGATTACTTCCCTTAATTGATCTCTTCTATGGAGGTATGTTTCTATCATTTTCTGCCATTTAGCTTTTTCTTTTTTTGAAACTCTTGCGAACCCATATCCTGGAAGATCTACTATTACTAACTCTTCGTTGTTTACAGAATAGAAGTTAACAGTCCGGGTCTTTCCAGGAGAGCCACTAGTACGAGCCAAATTTTTTCTATTTAACAGGGCATTGATCATTGAAGATTTACCTACATTTGACTTCCCAGCAAAAGCAACTTCCTTACATTCAGTATTTGGATACTGATCTGGTCTCCCCGCTGTTATAATAAGATCTGAAGTCTTAATCTTCATTTTTCTTTTCTCCCAGTAGAGCATGTTTAATTACTTCGTCCATATTATCAACTAAAACTATTTCTAAATCTTTTTTTACTTTTTTAGGAATTTTATTCATATCCTTTTCATTTCTTTTTGGTAAAAGTACTTTTTTGATGCCAGCTCTATTTGCGGCTAAAACTTTTTCTTTTACTCCACCTATAGGAAGTACTCTTCCTCTTAGAGTTATTTCTCCCGTCATTGCTACCTGTTTATTAACAGGTCTATTGGTTAGGGCTGAAAGGAGAGCTGTTGCCATAGTTATTCCTGCTGATGGTCCGTCCTTAGGTATTGCTCCCTCTGGAACATGCACGTGTATATCTTTTTTCTTGTAAAACTTTTCATCAATATTATACTTATCTAAATGAGCTCTCACATAACTTAAGCTTGCTTTAGCAGATTCCTTCATTACATCTCCAAGTTGTCCTGTTAATTCTAATTTACCTTCACCATTCATTAGATTAACTTCAATAAAGAGAGTTTCTCCACCTACTCTTGTCCAAGCAAGGCCCGTAGCTATACCAATTTGATCTTTTTCATAAGCTCTTTCATATTCATATTTAGGTATGCCTAGATATTTTTCCAGACTATTTACATTAACTACTACCTTACCTTTGTTTTTCTCTACTATTTTTACTGCAGCTTTTCTTATTATGTTGCCTATATTTCGCTCTAACTCTCTTACACCAGATTCTCTAGTATATTTCTCGATAACTTCTTTTAGAGCATTATCTGAAATTATTATGTCCTTTTCTGTAAGTCCATGTTCTTTATACTGTTTTGGTATAAGGTATTTTTTACCTATATTAAACTTTTCTTCAGCAGTATAACCAGATATCTCTATAACTTCCATCCTATCCAGCAGCGGCCTTGGAATAGTACTTGTTGTGTTAGCTGTAGTAATAAACATGACCTTTGATAGGTCAAAACTTGTTTCTAAATAGTGATCTGTAAAGGTGCTGTTTTGCTCTGGATCTAGTACTTCAAGTAATGCAGATGCAGGATCACCTCTAAAATCATTAGCAATTTTATCTACTTCGTCAAACAAAAATACAGGATTATTGTATTTAACTTTAGAAATATTAGATATTATTCTGCCTGGTATTGCTCCTATATAAGTTCTCCTATGTCCTCTTATTTCTGCTTCGTCTCTTACTCCACCTAAGGAAAATCTAATAAATTTCCTATTTAATGCTCTAGCTATAGACTTTGCAATAGATGTTTTTCCTACTCCCGGAGGCCCAACTAAACAAATTATAGGACTTTTCATGTTTTGATTTAATTGTCTTACTGCTAGAAATTCTAAAATTCTTTCCTTAACATCTTCCAATCCATAGTGGTCATCTTCTAGTACTTTTCTAGCCTTCTTTATATCTTTATTATCCTTTGTGGCTTTATTCCAAGGAAGACCTATCAACCAGTCTAAGTAGGTTCTTATAACTCCTGCTTCAGGAGAAGCTTGATTAATTTTCAATAATCTTTTGGCTTCTTTTTCCGCTTTTTCCTTGGCTTCTTTAGGCATTTTTGCTTTTTTTATCTGTTTTAAATATTCTTCTACTTCGTCGCCTAGATCCTCATCTTCTCCAAGTTCTTTTTGAATAGCTTTCATTTGTTCTTTTAGATAGTACTCTTTTTGAAGTTCGTTAATCTGTTTTTTTACCCTTTTATTTATAGTCTCTTCAAGTTTAATAACTTCA
The DNA here is from genome assembly GCA_003539375.1 of Clostridiales bacterium. Classification (GTDB taxonomy): domain Bacteria; phylum Bacillota; class Clostridia; order Tissierellales; family Dethiosulfatibacteraceae; genus UBA8670. The sequence continues at coordinate 10,182 of DPPH01000162.1, read as the reverse complement.
ATTTCCTGTTTTAAGAGCACTTGAAGTTTTTCTAATCTTTCATAGGGATCTAAAGTTTCCAGTAATGTTTGTTTATCACTGGATTTTAAAAATATGTAAGATACAATAACATCTGAAAGTCTATGTGGTTCTTCAACTTCATTTACAGATATTATAGCATCATCGGGTATTTTAGTATTTATTGTAGTATAGCTTTCAAAGGATTCTTTTACCATCCTCATTATAGCTTCCATTTTTTCACTTGCTTCATCCATATCTTTTTCTATATAACTTTCTATTTCTACTTCTATATAATCTTCATCAGATATGATATTATTGATTTTACCTCTATTCAATCCTTCTACCAGTACCCTAATATTATCTCCAGGCATTTTAAGCATTTGCTTTATTTTGCACACTACTCCATATTCAAAGTAATCTTCTTCAGTTGGTATTTCTGTACTCGCATCTTTTTGAGTGGTTAAAAATATTATTGAATCATTAACCATTGACTCTTCTAAAGCATTTATTGACTTTTCTCTACCAACATCAAAATGAATTACCATTCCAGGAAATATATGCATGCCTCTTAAAGGTATCATGGGAAGGGTTTTTATTTCTATCTCATAATTTTTATTCATTTATCTACTCCATTTTCCTTATATAT
>DPPH01000162.1:0-9202 GCA_003539375.1 Clostridiales bacterium | reverse complement strand
TTGTTAAGTACTAATGTCGGTCCTTTATCATTAAGTATTGTATCCTTAGTAATGATGCATTTTTCAATATCGTATCTCGACGGAATGTCATACATTATATCAGTCATTACTTTTTCTAAGATACCCCTAAGTCCTCTCGCACCTGTCTTAATTTCTAAAGCTTTTTCTGCAATAAGTTTTAGGGCATCTTTTTCTATCTCAAGTTCAACTCCATCCATCTTAAAGAGTTCTTTGTACTGATCTACTAAACTGTTCTTCGTATCCATCATTATTCTTATTAGAGCTTCTTCGTCTAATTCTTCTAAAGGAACAATAACAGGAATTCTACCAACAAACTCCGGAATCAATCCAAATCTAAGTAAATCCTGAGCTTGTATATTTTTAATAATTTTACTATAATCCTGCTTTACATTGTCTCCAATTTCAGCTCCAAATCCTATGGATTTTTTACCTATTCTTTTTTGAATTATTTTTTCAATACCATCAAAGGCTCCACCTATAACAAAAAGTATGTTGGATGTATCTACTTGTAGAAATTCTTGATGAGGGTGCTTTCTACCACCTTGTGGTGGAACATTAGCTACAGTACCTTCTAGAATTTTCAATAAGGCTTGCTGTACTCCTTCACCGCTTACATCTCTTGTTATGGATGGATTGTCTCCTTTTCTTGCTATCTTATCGACCTCGTCTATATATATAATCCCTTTTTCAGCTTTCTCTATATCGTAATCGGCAGCCTGTACTAGTCTAAGAATTATATTTTCTACATCCTCACCTACATAACCTGCTTCTGTTAAAGATGTAGCATCAGCAATTGCAAAAGGCACCTTAAGCATTCTTGCTAAAGTTTGTGCAAGATAAGTCTTCCCGCTTCCGGTAGGCCCTATTAGAAGTATATTGCTCTTTTGAATTTCAATATCTCCCGTTTTTTTATAGCTGTTAATTCTTTTGTAGTGGTTATAAACAGCTACTGCCATTGATTTTTTTGCTTGTTCTTGTTTGATTACATATTTATCTAAAAACTCAAAGATTTCCTTTGGTTTTGGTAATTTTTTTAATTCTGACTCTTCTAAAAAGTCTGTTTCTTCGTCGATTATCTCCTTACACAAATCTACGCATTCATTACAAATGTAGACATTTGGACCGGCGATTAATCTTCTCACTTGATCCTGGGATTTACCGCAGAACGAACATCTCAAGTGTTTTTCATCTTTAGCCATATAAACACTCCTTTATTTTCTATAGCTAATCACTTCATCTATTAAACCATACTCCTGTGCTTGGTTGGCAGTCATAAAATGATCTCTATCAGTATCTTTTCTTATTACTTCAATCGGTTGCCCGGTTCTTTCGCTAAGAATTTTGTTTATGTCTTCTCTCATTTTAATAATTCTATCAGCTTGTATTCTAATATCCTCAGCTTGTCCTTGGGCTCCACCTAAAGGTTGGTGAATCATTACTTCTGCATTTGGTAATGCAAATCTTTTACCTTTAGCTCCTGCAGCCAGTAAAAATGCTCCCATACTTGCAGCCATTCCTATACAGATTGTTGAAACATCTGGTTTAATATACTGCATAGTATCGTAAATTGCAAATCCAGCGGTTATAGAACCACCTGGACTATTAATATATATCTGTATATCTTTATCTGGATCTTCAGCTTCTAAAAAAAGCATCTGTGCAACAAGTAAACTTGCTGTAGCATCATTAACTTGTTCTCCTAAAAAGATAATTCTTTCTTTTAATAATCTTGAATATATATCGTATGATCTTTCTCCTCTTCCTGTGTTTTCAATTACATATGGTACTAATGGCATAATTACACCTCCGATAAATTTTGATTATTTTTCTTCAGCTGAATTATTTTCATCTTTTTTTTCTTCAGCTTCTTCTTTTTTCTCTACCATTTTAACATTATCTGTTATATATTCTACAGCTTTTCTTCTTTTAACTGAGTCTTCTATATATTCTCTACTGTCTTCTTTCATTTTTTCTATGAAATCATCTAATTTATCTTCGCCGATTCCATAGGAATTTGCTAATTTTTTAAGTTCTTCATTTAATTCTTCTTCTGTTATTTCAAAATCATGCTTGTTTGCTACAGCTTCTATTACTAGTTCAGTCTTTACACTTGTTTCGGCTTGAGGTCTAAGATTCTCTTTTAATTCGTCCATTTCCTGACCTATCATCTGAGTGTAGTCTTCTAGTTTTATACCTTGCTGAGCCAACTGCTGTCTAAACCCATTTAGTTGGTTTTCGATTTCTCTGTCAATTAACACTTCTGGTACTACCGTATCACACTTACTTACGAATTCAGTAATAGCATTATTTTGATTTGTAATTTTTTCATTATCTTTTGCTTTTTTAATTAAATTTTCTTTTGTATCTTTTCTTAATTCATCTATAGTATCAAATTCGCTAACATCTTTAGCAAATTCATCATCTAATTTTGGAAGTTCTTTTTCTTTTATTTCATGAATCTTCACATTAAAGGTAGCTTCTTTTCCAGCAAGTTCTTCGGCGCTGTACTCTTCAGGGAAAGTAACCTTTACTTCTACGTCTTCTCCTGAGTTCTTACCTACTAATTGTTCTTCAAATCCAGGTATAAAAGATTTTGAACCAATTTCTAAAGATTGATTTTCTGCTGATCCACCTTCAAATTCTTCTTCACCTATAAACCCTTTATAATCTATAGTAACAGTGTCTCCTTCTTTAACTGGTCTGTCTTCTACATTAATTATTCTAGCATTTTTTTCCTGCATTTCTTTTAAGGAATTTTCTACCTGTTCATCATCTACTTCTGAAATTACCTTTACTACTTCTACTTCTTCAGGTATAGCTAATTCAACTTCAGGCTTAACTTCTACATCAGCTGTTATAACTATATTTTTTCCTTCTTCAAATTCTTTTATATCAAGTTTAGGTTGATCTATCGGATCTAGTTTGGTTTCTTCTAAAGCTTCTTCATAAGCCGGTGGTATTACGATATCTAAAGCATCTTCATAAAATACACCTTTTCCATATCTAGATTCAATTAATTTTCTAGGAGCTCTACCTTTTCTAAAGCCAGGAATATTTATGTTTTTTCTATTCTTTAAATAAGCTTTTTGTACTCCCTCTTCAAATTTCTCCGGTGTTATCTCAAACTCTATTGTTACAACATTTTTTTCTTTGTTAACTATTTTTGCCATTACTTCCTCCTTGATTATTATATATTATTATTAAATATTAAAATTTAATAGTTTAGTCAAAGTCATCTAATCATTATATCACAATTTTTATTTATATCAACTTTAAAATTAATCAACAAATATTTTTTTGAACTCTTCATTGATTTTGTTTTTAAAATCATCTTTATATTCTAATATACCCTGATTATCTTCAAATGGATATGCGAAAAGAATTGAATCTTTATAAATGTTTTTTAATCTTTTAAAATAATCCCTATTGATTCTGAAAAAGTCAAAATTTATATCATCTAAATCATCGATATTTATTTCTTTCTTTAAGTATTCAAACATCTCTCGATATATATTTACCCCATTTTGTACCCTTAATACAGGTTCTATGAATATTCTTACCTTCCATCCTCTTTTTATAGCTTCCTTAATATTATCTATCCTACTATCTAAATCAGGGGTGTGCTTTTCGTACATATCTATTATGGTTTGCGGGGACAAAGACCATGACAAAATATAATTATCAATGGGATTTATGTCCCTAATGTCTTTAAAGTTAGAGCTTTTAGTTCTAGATTCAAAGTATATACTTGGATTATCCCTAGCAAAATTAATCCACTTACGGTTAAGGCCGTGTAGATTTTCTAATGCAAGCAAATCTCCTTCATAAGAAAGACTTATGTATGCTTTTTTTTCGACCTTTTCTTTTACTTCCTTTATAATGTTTTCATAATCAACAAATATTACTATATAGCTGCTTGGATACATTCCTTTTAAAAAACAGTACTGACAATCGTATATACAGTTCATCGAACTAACAGTGTAGTAAAAGTTATCAAAACCAAAATTATTACAAATCTCTGACCCTTCATAGAGCTTTTTTTCGTTACTTTTTGCTAATATGATTTTCAAATTATCTTTTTGGTATAGGTGAGATTGGTTTTTTCTATTAAAAATATCTTTATAATGTTTGACTTTTATTATTTTATGATTTTTAAGTTTTTTTAAAATCTCCTTAGTATATTCTTCGTTAATAACATCCTCTTCCACATAAACTATGTTATTTTTTGAATATTTCAAGTTTTTTACATAATTCATCATACTTAGTCCTTCTATTTTTTTTATCAAAAACCTTAACATCAGAAAAATCTTCTAGTAACTTTACCAAATCATTCTCCCTAATTTTATAATCCAAAGCTTTCTTTTTAAAATCAATTTTCAAATAATTTGAAAGCATAAAATTACCAACAATTTTATCTATTAATTTTATCTCTTTTTCAGTAAAATCCGGTCTATGATTACATTTAATATTATCCAAAACTTTAATATATTCTATTACTTCCTCTGATGTATCTTTGAGTATGTTTTTAATTTTCTCAATATTAAGATGTCTAGTATCATTATAATCCGATAATATCTTTATTATATGAATGTTATTTTGATATACATAATTTTGTGCTACATTATAATATCCTTCCCCTTCTAAATCCAGTAGCCCTTCTTTAGTTTCAATTTTATTTATATCTTTTCTCAAAATTGTTCTTAAAGAGGATTCTTTAAAAGGGTGTCCAGATATGTCTGGATAATATTCATCATAGTTTATACCCATTATTTTATTTATTATAAATACTTCTCCTATTTTATTCTCTTTACTACCTCCGGCTAAACCTATGTTAATAAATATATCATCTTTATTCTCATAGTAGCTTGCAAACAAACCACTCAATCCCGCCGCAGCATTAATTACGCCAGTTCCAGTGATGACTGCAGCAATATTTTCATTTTTATAAATTCTAATATTGTTAATGTTGTGTACTTTTTTTAGATTAAATTTTGTTATATATGGCTGTGCTTCAATATGTAAAGCAAAAGCTAAAAAGATCATCTAACTACCCCACTCATTAACTATTTCATAATTCCTATTTATTATATAATATACAATGTAAATATCATTATTAAATTTTTCTACTATAAATTTCCCATAGGTATGAAATCTTTTAAAACTTTTAGTCCTAAGATTATCTGGGTTTCCATACTGAATATAGTTAATTTTAAAATCACTATATGAATGACCTAGGCCATTCATATCTATTTCAACCATGAAGGTGTCTTTTTTATCTATAATATTTTTGTTAATTATCTCAAAATCAACATCTAATTCCCCACTATATCCTAGTGGCCGTAAAACTAAATATTCATAATCGTAAATCATTATCTCTTTTACGTCTTTTATAATCAATTTACCGGATTTATCATATATATAATCATCAAAAGAATTATTTTTAACTATATAACATCCATAAAAGCTGGAATAAGTTGGCGATGATTCTCTAAATATATCTGAATATTTATTTTCAAAATTTCCATAAGTATAGTATATAAAAAGATCTACATCTTTATTAATATATCTTTTAAAATTTTCTGCATTAAATTTATTCATCAATGGATACCAATTCAAGTTTTCTTCTTTTGGTATATCAACCTTTAAATTCTCATCATCAATAAAAGACTTTTGGAAATTATAAAAATTATAAGGAACCATTACGATTAAACTCCTTATAAAGTAAAAATTTAATATAAGTACTGAAATTACTATCATTAAAGTTATTATGATAATATATTTTTTCATTTTATTCTATCTTAAGTTCAGGATTTTTTCCACCCGTTGATTTAACATATATGTATAATCCTGAAAGGACTGATATTCCTCCTATTAAAGTTAATATGCCCGGCACTTCATTAAAGAATATTAAAGCTAAAACACTAGCAAATATAGGTTCCCCTAATGTTGATACTGAGATAAAGGTTGAAGATACATATTCAAGCATCCAGTTGTATACACTGTGTCCCAGCATTGAACAGAAAAATGCCAAAGCAAAAAATATAAGCATCTCTTCAACTGGATAAGGGTAAATAGGTGTTTTGCTGATTATTGCTATTAAAAATAATACTACTGCCGATATAGAGTAAACTATTAGTACATATACCCTAACCCCTAGTCTTAACCTTATTCTTCCTCCAATTAATAGATAGCCTCCTACAAAAAAAGCTCCAGCCAAGGCAAGCATATCACCTTTTAAAGCATGTCCTCCTCCTTGAGAATCACCTAAAGCTATAAGAACCGAACCAAGTATTGCTACTGCAATTCCTACTGCAGACCTAATTTTTATATTTTCTTTAAGTATAAAATAACTAAATGCAGCAACAAAAACAGGACTTAAGGATACCAAAACTGTTGAACTAGCTACTGAAGTCATACTTAAAGATGCTATCCAAGTTGCAAAATGAAGTGCTAAAAAAATTCCACTTAATGTACACCAAATCATATCAGAAAGAGTTACTCTCTTCAATTCTTCACGATCCTTCAACATTACAGGTATTACCCATAATAATGCAGCAAATAACATTCTATAAGCTGATATAATTATTGAGGGGGAATCGGACAATTTTACAAATATAGATGATAGTGAAGTGAAAAATAAGCCTATAAAAACAAAATTTTTTGATGGTGTTTTATCCATTGTCATCTCCTTCAAAATGTACTAGTTTTAATTTACACTATAAAAATAAATAAATCAAATCATAAAAATATGATTTGATTTATTTTTAATTTTTAAAACTGTGAACAGGAGCAGGAATTCTACCGCCTCTATCAATAAATTTATCACTGGAATATCTATTTACATCCATAATTGGAGCATATCCTAACAAGCCTCCAAACTCAGCCACATCACCTACATCTTTACCATAAACAGGTATAACTCTCACTGCTGTTGATTTGTTGTTTATAACACCAATAGCACATTCATCGGCTATCATTGCTGATATTGTTTTTGCTGTAGTATTTCCAGGGATGGCTATCATATCTAAACCTACAGAACAAACACATGTCATAGCTTCTAATTTTTCAATATTTATAGATCCTCTCTTTACAGCATCTATCATACCCTGGTCTTCGCTTACTGGAATAAATGCTCCGCTTAAGCCACCTACATGAGATGAGGCCATAATTCCGCCTTTTTTTACAGCATCGTTCAACATAGCAAGGGCTGCTGTAGTACCATGAGTACCGCAGCTTTCTAAACCCATTTCTTCAAGAATCAAAGCTACACTATCTCCTACTGCAGGAGTAGGTGCTAGGGATAAATCCATAACTCCAAAGGGTATATTCATTCTTTTTGATACTTCTTTAGCTATTAATTCTCCCGCTCTTGTAATTTTGAAAGCAGTTTTTTTAATTGTATCTGAAACTACATCGAAGCTTTCCCCCTTAACTTTTTCCAAGGCATGTTTTACAACTCCAGGTCCACTTACTCCAACACTTATAGATGCTTCTTTTTCTCCTACCCCATGGAAAGCTCCTGCCATAAAAGGATTATCTTCTACCGCATTTGCAAATGCAACAAATTTTGCACATCCAATACTGTCTTGGTCTCTAGTTAAATAAGCTGTTTCTTTTATTATTTCTCCTATTCTTTTTACACCATCCATGTTAATACCGGTTTTAGTACTTGCTAAATTAACTGAAGAACATACCTTTTTAGTTTCTTTCAAACTTTCAGGAATAGAATCAATAAGAATATTATCCCCCCTAGTATTTCCTTTATGTATTAAAGCTGAAAAACCACCTATAAAATCAATTCCTACTTCACCGGCTATTTGGTCTAAGGTTCTTGCATACTCAATGTAATTTTTATCTGAAGATGCACCTGCTACCAGAGATATGGGAGTGACAGAAATTCTTTTGTTTATTACCGGTATCCCATATTCTTTTTCAACAATTTCAACCGTTGGAACTAAATTTTCTGCATAGTTCATTATCTTATCGTAGATTTTCATACGGGAATTTTTACCACTACTATCTATACAATCCATTAAGGAAATGCCCAGGGTTATAGTTCTGATGTCAAAATTTTGCTTATCTATCATTTTAAGAGTTTCTAAAATATTTCCTCTATTTATCACTTGTATCCCCCTCTAAATTTCATGCATTTTATTAAAAATGTCTTCTCTTTGAAGTCTAACAGATAATCCCATTTCTTTACCAATTTTTTCTAATTTGTGTTTCAAATCTACTAAATCAATGGAAATTTCGCTAACATCTACGAGCATTATCATTGTAAAATACTCCTGCATTACCGTTTGATTTATGTCTAATATATTCGCATTGTTTTCTGCTAGTACCCCTGCAACATTAGCGATGATACCTACTTTATCCTTACCAATTATTGTTACTACTGATCTCATAACAACCTCCTTATAAAAAAATAAAGACCTCAAAGGTCTTCTTAGTTTTTATTATCTTTGTCCTTTTACCTGAGAGTTTCGTTTTTCAACTTACCCCTTCGGTGCTCTTTCGAGTCTCTCCAAAGTCTTGTCCATATGCGGTCGACCTGTCTTCCTCATACTTCATCCAAATATTTAATTTATATTAGTATATGTTAAAACAATAACAAATACAAGTGTTTTTAAAAAAGATGTACTATGATTCCCTGTACTATGCCTATAAAAAAACCAAGAACAGCTCCTAAAATTTCTATATGGCGAAGTTCTTTCTTTGCAATGTCAAAGACTATTTCTTCTACTTTTGTTAAATCAAAAGAATTAATTTTCGATTCTACCATTTTACTTATGCTTATATCTTCTTCTGCCTTTTTGCTTATGTCTTTTATTATTTCATGTACATATTCAGAACCTTCTTCATCCATCATGTTATTTATATATTTTATTATAGGTCTTTTTAGTCCAAGTATCAAAGGGTATTCAGCTATTTTTACTTCTACTGCTCTTTGAATTTTTAGCTTAATCTTATCTAATAATTTTTCAACTTTATCTTCTGTAACAAAGGACTCAATTATTTCCTCTAGACTTAGTAGTTCGTTTTCAACTGTTTCTCCTATGCTTTTCGATAGTTCTTTTTGTCTTTTAGGAATTACGCCTTGAATTTCAAATCCGATTATATTTATAGGATCAACCGGTCTAAAAAGAAGTTTTATAGCGATTACATTTGTTACATACCCTAT
>DPPH01000112.1 GCA_003539375.1 Clostridiales bacterium | reverse complement strand
ATTATTCTTTAGTTGATAAAATCAACTCCCATAAAAATCTGATAATTTTAAAATCTTTTACTAAAATTTTTGCAATTCCTGGAATTAGATTAGGTTACTGTATGTCCTCTGATGAAAACTTGATTTTTAATTTGAAAAAAAATGGTCCTCCCTGGAATATATCTACAACAGCTGAAAGATGCGGCTTAGCTGCCTTAAATGAAACTATATATATCGAGAATACTATTAAATACATAAATACTCAAAGAAAGTACTTAACTAAGGAATTAAAGAAACTAGGGTTGAAAGTCTATCCTTCAAAAGGAAACTACATATTATTTAAGTTGGGGAAGAAATTCAATTTAAAAGACTCTTTAGAAAAAGACAGAATTTTAATTAGAAGCTGCTACAACTATAAGGGATTAGATAATAGCTACTATAGAATTGCTGTAAAAAAAGATGCTGAAAACAAATTTTTAGTATCTAAATTAAAGGAAATATTAAAATAAAATGAAAACTATACTTATCATACTTGATGGCATAAGCGAAAATAAAATTAATTTACTAAATAATAAAAGTCCTTTGGAATATGCTTTTACACCTACTTTAGACCTTATTAAATCTCAAGGGTTTCATTGTAAAACAAAATTTCACCATAGCAAAAAAAGTGCTAACAGCCTTAATTGCATTTCAAAAATAATAGGTCTCAAGGGCAAGAACATTCCAAAACATAGGTCTTATCTAGAATCCTTAGCCTATGATATACCAGTGAATGACGACGAATGGGTTTTAAGGTGCAATTTAATTTCTATGAAAGAAAATAAACTTCATTCTTTTAACAGCATTGGAATGACTAAAAATGAAAAAAAATGCCTATCTAAAACTATACATATTCCAGAAGGTTTAAAATACTACCATTTGAATGACTATAAAAATTTACTAATCATAAAATCAAAAAGAAATTTTAACCATTTATCAGGTTTTTACCCTCATGAAAACATTGGAGAGAATTTAACTCAATATATTAACAAAGTACATGCTATTGATACTTTAAAGGATTTTATGGAAAATAACAAAAAACATATTAATGGGATAGATTATATGTATTTACCCTGGGGTCCAAGTAAGCCTTTTGATATACCAACATTTCACTCTTTACACAATAAAAGTGCTTTTTCAGTTTCTCATACAGAGCTTGTAAAAGGACTATTTAAAAAAATGAATATCAAATCTGTTCAATTAAATAATTCAACTGGAGATATTGATACTGATTTGGTAGAAAAGACTAATGCCGTAATTAACAATTATGATAAATATGATGTAACCATTACACATATAAACGGTACCGATGAAGTTTCTCACAGGAAAAATTTGACAGGAAAAATTAATTTTATAAAAAAAATTGATAAAGAGGTTTTAAAACCAATTTATCAATCTATTGGCAAGAATGTTAAGATAATAATTTTGTCAGACCATCAAACAAGTTCCTTAACGGGAGAACATGAACCAGGTTTTGTAGATTTAATCTGTAATAAAAAGAATATTAATAAAAATAATTTATTTAAGGAGTAAGTATGGCAAAAATAATAATGGTACAAGGCACGAATTCAAATGCAGGAAAAAGTTTAACTACCGCTGCTCTATGTAGAATTTTTAAACAAGATGGGTATAAGGTTGCACCTTTTAAATCTCAAAATATGGCTCTAAACTCTTATGTAACATCTAAGGGGTTAGAAATGGGCAGAGCTCAGGTAATGCAAGCTGAAGCTTCTGGTATAGAGCCTGACGTACGAATGAACCCTTTGCTGCTTAAACCTACTGGAGAAAAAGGAAGCCAGGTAATTTTAATGGGAGAAGTATACGGTAATATGCCATATTTTAGAAATTTTAAAGAAGAAATGAAGCCTCATATTTTAAATGCTTTTAATTCTTTATCGAATGAATACGACATAATTGTAATCGAAGGTGCTGGAAGTCCAGCAGAAATAAACCTTAGAAAACAGGATATTGCTAATATGGGCTTTGCTGAAATGGTTGATGCTCCTGTGCTTTTAGTTGGTGATATAGATAGAGGAGGTGTTTTTGCATCTTTAGCAGGTACTATGTTTTTACTTGATAAAAATGATAGAAATCGAATTAAGGCAGCAGTAATTAATAAATTTCGAGGTGATAAAGGAATTCTTAAGCCGGGTATTGATTTGTTTCAAGAAAAAGTGAATCTTAACATAATAGGCGTAGTTCCATATTTAGATGTAGATATTGATGACGAGGACAGTCTTTCCGAGAGACTTGATGGTGCAAGTAAAAAATCTCTACTTGATATTGCTGTAGTAAAGCTACCTAGAATATCGAATTTTACTGATTTTAATATTTTATCTATGATAGAAGAAGTTTCTCTAAGATATGTAGATAATATAAATAGACTAGGTAATCCTGATATGATAATTATTCCTGGTACTAAAAATACTATAATGGACTTAAAATGGTTAAAAAATTCTGGTTTGGCAGATGAAATAATAAAAAGGTCAGTTAATGATACCCCTGTTTTTGGAATTTGCGGTGGTTACCAAATGTTAGGTAGAGAAATAGTTGATAAAGATAATATAGAAGGTGGAGGTATTGAAAAAGGCCTAAGCCTCATAAACTCAACTACAATATTTAATTCAAACAAAACTAGAACTCAAGCCAAAGGAAAAACTTCAAAGATAGAAGGTTTTTTTAAAAACCTTTCAAATATAGAAATCTCAGGATATGAAATACATATGGGCGAAACAATTTTAAAAAGCGAAGAAAATTTTTTCAGTGAAGTTAAGGTTTTGACTAATAATCCTACCATGAAAAAAGATGGATGCATTAAAAACAAAGTAATTGGAACTTATCTTCACGGTATATTTGATAATGGTAAATTTACAAAAGAATTAATTAATACCCTCCTTGAAGATAAGGGTTACAATATTAATATAAATAATGAGATTAATTTGTATGAATACAAAAATAAACAATATGATAAATTAGCAACTGCTTTTAGAGAGTCTGTAGATATGCGTGAAATTTATAAAACGATAGATGGCTCTTTTTAAGCCATCTATTAAAATTATTATTCTATTATAAATTTCTCGCCTATAAGTATTTTTTTAGATTTATCTAAATTAGCTTCATTAACCAAGACTACAGGACCTGTACAACCCATACCACTTTCAGCATATATACCTTTACTCCATAAAGATTCTACTGCATTTTCCAGATCAAGTATATCGATGCCGGCAATCTGCTCAGACACAATTTCTTTTTTTGGCGGTTTTAGATCAGATTTGTCTTTTTTCTTTGTGACTTCTTTTGAACTATTTAATTCTTTTAAAATATCTTCAAAGCCAATATCTTTTAACTTTTTGAATTCAGTTTTCCTTGTTTCTTTTACCTTTCCCAAAACTAAATCTTTCGCATAAGATATTGAATTAGCAACTACTGGAACTCCAGAAGCCCTTGATAGTATTAAAATTAAATTATCAAATTCTTCTCCTATTCCTGGACCATATCCATATCCTAAAGATTCATAACTCCCACCTGTCGTATATGCAGAGAATACCTTCATTAAAATATTTCCAGTTAAAGTATCTGTGACCAAAACATCTGCCGTGCCCTGTAACATGTCGTTGCCTCTCATTATCAAACCCTTGTCAGCTCTTACAGATTCTGCAAAATTTATATTGTACCCTTTAGATGAAAGTTTCTTTAGTATTATTTCGACTTGTCTTGCTCCATCTAAATTGAGTATTCCTAAGGTAGGATTATCAATTCCCGAAGCTTTTGCTGCTATAATTCCATGGATTGCATTCTTAACCATAGCTTCACTTCTGTCTACTGATGATGTTCCTGTAGTTGTGGCTAGAAATGTTTCTTTGCCTTTACCGGGAGTTGTTAACCGGCCTACAGTTGATACTCCAACAGGAAAATTATAGTGCATTGTAACGCAACCAGAAATATATCCAGATTCTAGTAGCTCTTCCATTTTTTTGTGCATATCAGATTCATTTTCTACTTCAATAGTCTCTAAATTTGAATGATTATTTTTCCCTATTAAAACGACTTCTAGGTCTTTATTCTTTTTTTGTGCTAATTCCGCACCTTTAATAAGATTGTCCTGACCATGTTCACTTCCTATAGTAGTTAACCCAATTTTAATTTTACTACCAAAAGATCCTGATTCTATTCCTTCAGCAATTTCCATCATGGTTTCACCTATAACTTTTTTAATGGTTTTTTCTTTCATTTTATCACTCCTGTTCTTCCAGGAATTGAGATGCTAGTTTTCTCATAGATTCTGCTATCATTTTTTTAACTGTATCCTCAGATACAGACTTATCTTCTTTACCTTTATTTCTTTCAAGTATAACTGAAACACCATCAAATAAATTTGTCATCCTACCTAGAAACAAACTTCCTTTTCCAACAATCATTGCTCTATTATACTCACCGACAGTAAGATCATTCATTGCAAATCCTACATAAGGCACTCCCGAAGGTATATGTCCTTGAGTAGGAGCCCAGCCTTGCATTCCGTGTTCTTTTACAAAGTCTAAAAGATCTTTTCTCTCTATGTCTTTTCTTTTAACACCTAAAGCTCCTATCATTTTATAATTTGATTCTGGAACATTACCTGCTCCAGCCGGCTTAGTTATATCAGGATTTTGCATTTCTACTGAATATTTGTCTATATCTGTTATTTTTAATCCCGCTTTATCTAATGGTGCAGTAATTAATGATGTGATTACTGCTTGTGGTGAAGATCCCGTACCTACAGTATGTCGACCAACTAAATCTGTTCTTATAACAGGATTCTTTCCGTCATTTTTACTTACCAATATGGCAAATGACCCTAAAACATCTTCAAGTACTGGCATGTCTTTTTTTACGTGATCTTTCCCGTTCATTCCAAGCTTGGCAGTTGCTCCTCCTGCTACAATAACTACATTATTGTATACACCTGACTTAACTAAAGCTGAAGCTTGTATCAAGGCATGTACTGGGGCTGCACAAAAGCCTCTTGTATCTGAACCTGTTGCATTATCTGCTCCACATTTTTCTGCTATGGATTTCGCAAAATTTCCTCCCCCTCTTTGATTCATATCACCACAGGCTTCTTCAGAACATTCTATTACATAATCTATTTCTTCAGCCTTAATATTACTCTTGGATATTAAGTTTCTTAATGCCAGGATTCCTGATGCTTTCACTACAAGATTTTCAAATAATATATGAGCTGTCAAATTCGAATCTATGTCGTGTGCTCTTTTTACACAACCAACTAATTTACCTTCGTGATATAAAGCTTCTGCGTGATCATCAACTAATTTTTTTATTTTTTCAATTTCTACTCCACTTTTTATTGATTCTAT
>DPPH01000195.1 GCA_003539375.1 Clostridiales bacterium | reverse complement strand
TAGTAGACAAGGATGCCACTACTGATGAAATTAGGGAAGCTGCTTTGAAAGAAGGTATGGTTTCATTAAGAGAAAACTGTAGACAACTAGTACTAAAAGGAGTTACTACAGTTGAGGAAATGCTTAGAGTTGCTTACACTTTAGATTAAATAAGGAGGGGTATTGTGAGTATAGATATAATTAATTATCTGAGGCGTATCATGGAAATAGGTGCATCAGACCTTCACGTTACTGTTGGTCACTATATATCAATGAGGATAGACGGTAAACTTGAGATAGTAGGGGATAGGAAATTAACTCCAGAAGACACTTATGACATTTCTAAACAACTACTAGATGAAAAGCAGATGGAAGCCCTTAAAGAAAAAGGTGATATAGACTTCTCCTTCGCTATAAAAGGAGTAGGTAGGTTTAGGATAAATGCCTTCAAGCAAAGAGGAAGCCATAGCTTAGCTATAAGAGCTGTAAGTTTAAATATTCCAAGTTTAGAAGACTTAAAATTACCTAAAATACTTAAAGACCTTACCCAGAAAAAAAGAGGCATGATTATTTTTGCTGGACCTACTGGAAGCGGTAAGTCTACTTCCCTAGCTTCAATGATAGACATAATTAATAGACAAAGAAGTGAACACATATTAACTTTGGAAGATCCGATAGAGTACCTACATAAACACAATAAATGCATGGTTAACCAGAGGGAGTATGGTTCAGATTTTAAAAGTTTTCCCCAAGGTCTTAGAGCATCATTAAGACAGGATCCGGATATCATACTACTTGGTGAAATGAGAGATTTGGAATCTGTAGAAATAGCCTTGACAGCAGCAGAAACGGGACACTTACTTTTCTCCACCCTGCATACTATAGGAGCAGCAGCTACTATAGATAGGATTATTGACGTATTTCCACCCCACCAGCAGCAGCAGGTATCAGTACAGCTGGCTAACGTACTGGTAGCAGTAGTATCCCAGCAGCTTATGGTAAAAAAAGAAGGTGGAAGGGTAGTAGCTACAGAAGTTATGATAACTACTCCAGCCATTAAAAACCTAATAAGAGAGAAGAAAACCCACCAGATTCAAAATGCTATACAGACGGGAACAAAATATGGAATGCACACTATGGATAACGACCTGCTCAGACTATACAGAAACAACACCATATCAAAAGAAACCGTATTACAGTACGGTATAGATTTAGAATATCTAAAAAGATATCTTATATAGGGGGAATATAAATGCCTAACTTTAACTATACTGCTTTAAACCAAGCAGGTAAAAAAATACATGGAAACCATAATGCATCTTCAATTACTGAAGTAATTGAAATGTTAAAAAGGAAAAACTATATCCCTATTGAAATAAATCAAAATAAATCAAAATCTAGAGACATTTCAATTTTTGATAGTTTTTCTAGAGTTACTACAAAAGATCTTGCGGTATTTTGCAGGCAGTTTCAGGTTATGTTAAATGCTGGTGTTCCTATAGTAAACTCATTGGATATATTAAAACATCAAACGGAAAAGAAAAAATTTGTAGAAATAATAGAAGACCTATACGAACAGGTACAGAAGGGCTCAACTTTTTCGGAAGCCCTATTAAACCATAAAAATGTTTTTCCTGAGATTATGATAAGCATGGTAGAAGCTGGAGAAGTTTCAGGAAATCTTGATATTATCATGGAAAGATTATCGGTACACTTCGAAAAAGAATTTAAAATTGAAAACAAGGTTAAAGGTGCTATGATATACCCTATTATTTTACTTATAGCAGTAATATCAGTAGTATCATTTTTATTAGTATTTGTAATGCCAACCTTTATAGGTATGTTTGAAGGTTCGGGGGTGGAACTACCAAAATTAACCCAGCTACTTTTAAGTATAAGTGATTTCTTAAGGAGCAAATGGTATGTAGTATTTGGTGCTATAGCACTTGTAGTAATCATATATAAAAGACTTATGAAGGAAGAGAACTTAAGAATAAAGAGAGACAAGTTAAAATTAAGATTACCTATAATAAAGAATGTACAGATAAAAGTAGCTTCTTCCAGATTTACCAGGACATTATCTACCCTTATAAGCAGTGGTGTAGAGCTAATGAAATCCATAGAAATAGTAAGCAGGGTAACGGGAAATGCATATATCGCTACAACATTAGTCGAGGTAAAAGAAGACCTGAGAAAGGGTGGCACTTTATCTGAACCCTTGGAAAGACGTGGAATTTTTCCACCTATGATACCGGCTATGGTAAATATAGGAGAAGAATCTGGGGCTATAGATGAAGTTCTGGATAAAACTGCCAACTTTTACGATGAAGAAGTTGAAACGGCTATAAATAAGATGACTACAATGCTAGAGCCAATAATGATTGTTATTATGGCTGTAGTAGTAGGATTTGTAGTTATTGCCATGATGCTGCCTATGTTTGATATGGTTCAAACAGTGCAATAAAATACAAATTTACTTTACTCACTTATATCAGTGTGGTATAATGAATACTATAAAGAATCTAACCCTAAAAGGGGTAGAAATATATTAAAAGGGAAACATAAGGAGGATAACAAAATGTTTAAATTTGTAAACAAAAGATTAAGAAACAGAAAAGGTTTTACACTTATTGAATTGATTGTAGTAATTGCGATATTGGGGATTTTAGCGGCGATTGCGATACCAAGATTGGCTGGTTTTTCTAGATCTGCTGAAGTTAGAGCAACAGAATCTAATCACAGAATTCTTGTGTCCGCTGCTCAAATGTATAAAGGAGAGACTGGTAGTTGGCCTGATG
>DPPH01000214.1:3199-3320 GCA_003539375.1 Clostridiales bacterium | reverse complement strand
CCAAAAATTAAATTAATAAACAAATCATCTGTAAAGGGTTGATTCATAGGAATCAGAAATTCCAGTAGTGCTAGAATTCCTGAAATAGCTAAACTAGAATATACTGTATTAGAACCGAAAG
>DPPH01000214.1:2694-2952 GCA_003539375.1 Clostridiales bacterium | reverse complement strand
TTTTCCAAATATAATAAAGGCTAAGATTAATAAGAATATATTTATCCCCGCTAAAAATATACTGATTGGGATTTGAGGAAACAAATAACTAACAACCATAGCCAAACCAGTAGTTCCTCCTACAGCAAGGTTAGATGGAATTAGGAAGAAGTATAGACCGCAAGTTAATATGATCAGTCCAATATTAATCAGAATAAATTTCTTGAATTTTTCTTTCATTTTTTCCTCCTTTACTAACGGCCGCCGATTCCGCCGCCA
>DPPH01000214.1:0-2482 GCA_003539375.1 Clostridiales bacterium | reverse complement strand
CCCCCACCGCCTCCGCCGCCACCGCCGGAGAATCCACCACCTCCACCGGAACCGGAAGAAGTATTGCTTAATGCAGTATTAAGTGAATTATTTATACTAGTGGTTAAATTATCAAAACTATTTGTTAGATTATCTATAGAACTTCCTGTAGCAGCACTATAATAATACCAACCGTATCCAAACCTATAATCTCCATCTTTTAAATCAGGATATACAATCTGAAGTTCTTTCATTACTTCTTTAGCCACTCCTAATGCAACTGCATACACCATATAGTGCTCCCATATCACTAAAGAAGGTAGTTCATGTCTTTTCATCTCAGAAAAGTGAAGTAGAAACTTCTTAAAAGCCATCCATCTTACATAATCTTCTTCACCCTTTTTACTTCTTCTGTTTATTGTAGCAATCAGTAACATAGATATAAAGCCTGCTCCAACTAATCCAAAGCCAAGAGCATACATTCCTGTGAAGAAAAATGTTATGAATCCTAAAAATCCAAAACCTATAAAAGATAATATTCCGATAATAGTTGTTTTCTTATTAGATTCATCGAAAAAATTATGACTTTCTGAAGTGTTTTTCAAATCTGTTAAAAAATCCTGCCAATATATTCTGAAAGTTTTAGGGTGCTTCTTGGCATATCTTTCGATTTCTGTAAATACTACACTTTCACCGTCATCAGATATTTCATAGAACAAAAGATCCATTACTTCTTTTTCGTGAGGTTTAAGATCGCCTTCTTTATTTGTTTTTGTAGCAGCAAAGGTAGTTTCATCTTTCTTAAAAACTGAAAATAGGGCAAATCTACTCTCTTCTTCTACCTCTTCAAGTTTTATAAATCCTCTTTGAGCTAAATCTATTATTGTTGCTGTAAAGTCAGTTGAATTAGGCCGTCCTTTTCTAATTAAATATCCAAGCTCTCCAGGAGAATAATCTGCCGGAAGTTCTCTATAATAGTCGCCATTAAATTCAGTATCGTAAGGTTTAGCATACTTTCTTCTCATAAAAATACCAAATACAGCAGAACCAATTAGAGAAATACCCCCAAAACCCCAATCAAATTTAGCTAGAGCTCTTTTTCTATTAGCTGCATTAGCTAACTCCTGCTCTTCTTCAAGAATATCAGGAAGGGCGATTTCATTGGTTTTAAGATTAGAATTATTTACAATGGAAGGAGTAAAAGTAACTCTTCCTTCTAAAAAAGTTCTCGGGGGAAGGGTATCAATGTACCAACTTACTTCATTGGAACTCACCAATTCTACCTTGCCACTTAAAGGACCGTGGCCCCAAGCTCTTAAATCTTCTTCTTTTGAACCTTCCGGAAGTATAAGATTTACAGTAACATTTTCTTGAGGGATGTCTGTTTCATCACCAACAAATTTATAATAAAGTTCACCTATATCATTATGAATTTTAACTTGATTGTGGACTTTATACTCTAAAAGGAAGGTTCGAGTTTCATTAAAGGCATCAATACTCCAATCAACTAAAATACTACTACCTTCATTTCTAGTTAAATAAGTTCCTGGAGGACCGTAGTCATCTCTAGGATTGTACTCGTAAGGGTTACCATTTTCTGACACCTTAATATCACTAATATTTACCCCTGGTTCCATAACAAGATTTTGATAATATCTGTTGTATTGACCTTCAAAATAAATTGTTCTTCTCTCTTTTATAACCAAGGTGCCGTCATCTAGGATTTCTGCATCTATAATTACTCTTTCTATGTTCATAGACCGGTCGGCATAGGCATTTTCCATGGAAGTACTAATAATTAGAATTAAAGATATTACAAATATTAGTAATATCTTTTTGTTTTTAATCATATTTAACCTCATCAATCAAATTTAACTTCTACATTTTCTCTTGCTTCAGGCTCTTCTTCAAGATTAAAATATTCTGCTTCTGTAAAATTAAATATTCCTGCAATTAAACTGTTTGGAAATAGTTTAATCATGGTATTGAACTTTTGTACTGTATCATTGTAAAACTGTCTAGAAAAAGAAATTTTTCCTTCTGTATTTGTAAGTTCATCCTGCAAATTTCTAAAATTTGCATCAGCTTTTAATTCTGGATAACTTTCAGCTACTGCAAACAAAGACTTCAAGGTGTTTGTAAGTTGATTT
Organism: Clostridiales bacterium; assembly: GCA_003539375.1. Classification (GTDB taxonomy): domain Bacteria; phylum Bacillota; class Clostridia; order Tissierellales; family Dethiosulfatibacteraceae; genus UBA8670. The sequence goes on along the minus strand of DPPH01000214.1, from coordinate 353 downwards.
TCTGCTTGAGCTTGTTCATTCACAGATTGAGCATTTATAGCTTGGGCTCTTGCTTGAGTAATTTTTTCGAAGGTTTCCTGTTCATGTTTGGCATAAGCTTTTACTGTATTTACAAGATTTGGTATAAGATCATACCTTCTCTTTAACTGTACCTCTACCTGAGACCAGGCATTTGCAACTCTTTCTTTAAGGGTAATAAATTTATTGTATGCGAAAATCAGATATGCTGCTATTGCGATTATAATTCCTATAAATATAAACATAATTTCCTCCTGAGATAAGTTATTTATTATATTTTACCACTAGTTTATATTGTGTACAATCAATCTTTACTTATATTTTTATTAAGATTA
>DPPH01000231.1 GCA_003539375.1 Clostridiales bacterium | reverse complement strand
TAATAAGCCAACCATTCCTCTGCTAAAGCTTCATTAAGCATTTCAATAAGCTTGTCAACATCAATCTTGTCTTCATTAATTCCTCTTGCTGATTGTCCCATAATAAAACCTCCTTTTTATTTATATGAAATTGTGATTCTCTTTTATAATTTTATAAACAATTTTAGGTAATGTCAAGGTTATACGATAATCAATATCAATTGCTAAGTTTTTTAAATATTTGAATAATCTCTCTTAAAACTGGTATAATTAAGTGATAAGGTTCTTGTTAAATAATCTGTAATGTTGAAAAACTAATAAAAAACTGGTATAGTGTATTAACTATAAAATAGTATATTAATTATTATTAAACATATATGATAAATGGAGATGATAAAATGTTATGTTCAAACTGCAATAAAAATGTGGCCGTTATTTTTGTAAATAAGATGGAAGACGGCAAAATGAAGACGGAAGGTTTATGCATACCCTGTGCTAAAAAGAAAGGTATTGCACCTATGGACCAAATTATTCAGCAAACTGGAATGAATCCAGATGATTTTGAAAATATAAATGAACAACTTCAAGAAGTATTAGGCGATATAGATATGGATGAATTAACCCAAAATCTACAAGATGGAGAAAATAGTAGTAAAAACCCATTTTCAAACTTGCTTAATTCAAGTTTTTCAAACTTTTCAAAAAATAAGGATAATAAATACAGTACAGATGATGAAGAAAAAGATAATAAGGACCAGGATGATAGAAACCGAAGTACTAAAGGTAAAAACGGCATCAAGATGAGACTTAAGAAGAATAAAAAGAAAAGAAAATACCTAGATGTTTACGGTATTAATTTAACAGAAAAAGCTAAAAACAATGAAATTGATAGAATTATAGGTAGAGAAAGAGAAATTGATAGAGTAGTACAAATATTAAATAGACGAGCTAAGAATAATCCAGCTTTATTAGGAGAACCTGGTGTAGGAAAAACAGCTATAGCTGAAGGATTGGCTGTAAGAATAGTGAATAAGCAGGTTCCAGTAAAATTATTTGATACAGAACTGTATTTACTAGACCTAACAAGTATTGTAGCGGGAACTCAGTTTAGAGGTCAATTTGAATCTAGAATGAAAGCTATAATTAATGAAGCTAGTGAAGCCGGCAATGTGATACTTGTGATAGATGAGGTTCACAGTATAGCAGGAGCTGGAGAAGCTGAAGGCGGATCCATGAATGCAGCAAATATTTTAAAGCCTGCCCTAGCAAGAGGAGAAGTACAGATAATAGGAGCAACAACTCTTGAAGAGTATAGAAAACATATAGAAAAAGACTCTGCTCTTGAGAGAAGATTTCAACCTATAATAATTGAAGAACCTTCTATTAATGAAACAATAGAAATTTTAAAAGGTATAAAAGACTACTATGAAGAATATCATCGGGTTAAAATTACCGATAAAATTATTGAAGCTGCTGTAAAAATGTCTGAAAGATATATAACTGATAGATTTTTACCTGATAAAGCAATAGATATAATAGACGAGGCAGGTTCAAGGGCAAACCTTAAAAACAAAGGTTTAGTTGAACTAGAACACCTAATAAACGAATTGAAAAAAATACGAGATGAAAAAGAAGAAGCTGCTCAGGAAGATAATTATGAGAGAGCTGCTGATTTAAGAATGAAGGAACTTAAAACAGAAAATAAAATAGCAGAAATAGAAAAAGAATGTGAAAATGTATATCTAACGGTAGAAGACATTGCCTATGTAATTGAAGCATGGACTAAGATACCTGTTCATAAGATCACTGAAATTGAAGCTGAAAAACTTCTAAGTTTGGAGTCGAGACTTCACAGAAGGGTAATAGGTCAGGATAAGGCTGTATCAAGTCTTGCAAAAGCTATACGTAGAAATAGAGCCGGTTTTAAAAAGAAGAAAAAACCATCATCTTTCATATTTGTAGGACCTACCGGAGTTGGTAAAACCGAACTCGCTAGGACTTTAGCTCAGGAACTCTTTGAAAACGAAGAAGCATTAATCAGACTTGATATGTCTGAATACATGGAAAAACACACGGTATCTAAATTAATAGGAGCTCCCCCTGGATACGTTGGATTTGACCAGGCTGGATTCTTAACTGAGAAAATAAGAAGAAAACCTTATTCAGTTATCCTTTTAGATGAAATAGAAAAAGCTCATCCGGATGTATTTAACTTACTTCTTCAAATTTTAGAAGATGGTATATTGACAGATAACAAGGGCAAAACCGTTAATTTTGAAAATACTGTAGTTATTATGACATCAAATGCCGGGACTAACAACAAAGGAAATAAAATAGGATTTGGAAACAGTGAATATGAAGCCTTAGAAAACAAAGTAAAAGATGCTTTAAAAGAATCTTTCCGTCCTGAATTTTTAAATAGGGTTGATGACATAGTAGTATTTGAAGAACTAAAAAAAGAAGAGTTAAGACAGATTGTAGATCTTATGCTTAAAGAAGTTATTTCTGATGCTACTGAAAAATCAATAGATATAGAAGTATCAACGGAGGCAAGAGATTTTCTTTTAGAAAAAGGATATAGCACAAAATACGGAGC
>DPPH01000108.1 GCA_003539375.1 Clostridiales bacterium | reverse complement strand
TTATCCTCAGAGGATATTTGTAAAATTGGAAAAAGAGCCTTAGAAAAGGCTTTAGATAATCCCAGTATCGATATCCTACCTATAGCTGATGGCGGCGAAGGTACAGTAGATGCCCTAGTTATAAATACTGGTGGCAGATATGTCAATCTAGGGGTTACTGGCCCCTACGAAGAAAAGGTAAACGGAAAATACGGTATCCTGGGAGATGAAGAAACTGCAGTAATAGAAATGTCCAATGCTTCTGGATTAGCACTTGCTGACAGAAATTACTTAGATCCCCTTAAATCTACAAGCTACGGCACTGGAGAAATGATTAGGGATGCTGTAAATAAAGGCTGCAGAAAATTTATTATAGGTATAGGTGGAAGTGCTACCAACGACTGCGGTATAGGCATGCTTCAGGCTTTAGGATTTGAATTTCAGGATAAGGATGGCAATTCAGTTCACGGCAGCGGTGGAAGTTTAGGTAAGATAGTGAAAATAGAAGATAAAAATGTACCTAAGGAAGTTTTAGAATCAGAATACTTAGTAGCCTGCGATGTTGATAATCCTCTTACGGGACCTAGAGGAGCAACTATGGTTTACGGTCCTCAAAAGGGTGCTGAAAGCAATGAGCTTAAAATTCTAGAAGAGGGAATGGTTAATTTTGGTAAATTGATTGAAGATTTCTTTAGTAAAAAAATTATTGAAGTACCAGGAGCCGGTGCTGCCGGTGGTATGGGTGCTGCCCTATACGGCTTTTTAAATGCAGAACTTAAGTCCGGCTTTGAAATAATTAAAGGTGTTATTAATATAGATAAATTAATTGAAGATAAGAATTACGACGTAATGTTCACCGGGGAAGGTCAAATGGACCATCAAACTCTAATGGGAAAATTGGTTCTTGGAATATCTTCCTTAGGTAAAAAGTATGATATTCCTGTAATCGCAGTGTGCGGCTCCCTAAATAAAGGCTGGGAAGATATGCTGGATAAAGGTCTTACAGCTGCTTTTGGTATTACTAATAGACCTATGCACCTGGGTGATGCTCTGGTGAATGCTGAAGATTTACTCTATGAAAGCTATTATAATATAGGAAAAATACTTAAGATATAGAAGTAAGGAGTTAGCCTAAGCTAACTCCTAGTTTTTATTTACTTAACTTTTTCTACTGCTTTTTTTACTCTTTCCAGCATTCCTTCTAACTTATGTGTAGGACATGCAAGATTGATCCTTTCAAATCCTTCTCCTTCTTCTCCAAAGATGTATCCTTCATCGAAAAATGCCTGAGCTTCCATGTGCATTAATTCTTCAAGTTCGTCTTTATCAAGACCTAGTGCATTAAAGTCAAGCCACTGCAGGTAGGTGCCTTCTAAATCATACACCTTTATTTCCGGTAGATTTTCTTCGAAAAACTTTTTACATACCATATGGTTTGTATGTATGAGCTCTTTTAGTTCTTCCAACCAATCTTCACACTGGTTGTATGCTATTTCACAAGCTTTATATCCGAAAATATTAAGCATGTGGAAACCTGTTGATTCAACTTCTTGTGTGTACTTTTCTCTAATTTCTTCATTTGGTATAATTATATTTGAAGTTTGCAATCCAGCAAGGTTAAAGGTTTTGCTCGGTGCCGTACATACTATAAGGTTTTTGTTTACTTCTTCTGAAATATTAGACATTACAGTATGGTTGTATCCAGGCATAATAAGGTCGTTGTGGATTTCATCAGATACTATTATTACATCATTTCTTAAACATATATCAGCTACTTTTTCAAGCTCTTCTTTTTCCCAAACTCTTCCTACTGGATTGTGAGGGCTGCAAAATAGTATGATTTTGTTTCTTGGGTCTTTTGCTTTTTCTTCTAAATCTTCATAATCTATATAGTATCTGCCGTCTTTTTCAATTAAAGGGTTTCTTACAAGGGTTCTTTCATTTTTTTCTATTGCTGAATAGAAAGGATAGTATGCTGGAGTCATAAGAAGTACTCCGTCCCCTGGTTCTGTGAAAGCTCTAACTGCTGCATAAAAAGCACTTACTACTCCTGCAGACAGGTTAATCCATTCTTCTTTTATGTCCCAGTTATGTCTTCTTTTCATCCAACCTTTTACGGCATCGTAGTAATCTTGGGTTGGTCCTGTATATCCTAAGATTGTATCTTCCATATAATCTTTAAGTCCTTCTACTATTTCCGGGGGATTTTTAAGCTCCATGTCAGCTACTGAGTATGGTATTACGTCTTTATCTACTTCTGGATTCCAGTCCACCATTTGCTCATATTTAAATGATCCTGTGTTGTGTCTGTTTACTACTGTTTTAAAATCGTATTTCATTTCGTCTCTCCTTGTATTTTTTTATTTTTTACTTTATCTATTTTAAACTTATCAAAAATCTTCATTTTTTTAAGCAGAATCGCTGCTATTATAAACCTGGCTGTGAGATCTAATGCTAGTACGTACCATATATATATAATATCCCAGTCTAATATAAATGATATTATTAATGCTAGAGGCACTCTTATTAGCCATACACCTATTCCTGATATAGTAACGGGAATATTTGGATATCCTGCTCCTCTGAAAATACCGTTGAACATAAATCCTAAGTTTTGAGGAAGTTGTGTGAACCCCATGATAAAAAGGTACAGGCTACCGATTTTTATAGTTTCTGCATCTGTTGTCAGTACTCTCATTATAGTGCTTGGGAAGAGTATCAATGCTCCACCAGTAAAGGCAGTGATTATTACAGTAATCCTGAAAAGCTCTTTATAGTAAATTTTTGCCTTTTTAAGGTCTTTAGTACCGAAGGACTGTCCGATAAAGGTAGCTGATGCAATAGATATACCCAATGCGGGCATGTAGGATATGGCTTCTGCCTGCAAGCCTAACTGATAAGCTGCATATACTACTTCTCCGTAGTTGAGTATAGCCCTTGTTAAGAATATAGACGATATCTGCCAAAAGGCCATTTCGAAGGATGTTGGTATTCCGTATTTTAAAAGCTGGATAATTTCATCTTTTTTTACTATATTATAGTACTTATCATTTTCTACAACTATTTGGTCCATTTCTTTAAAAAGCTTGTAAACAATAAATGCAAAACCAAATATATGTCCTATGGTAAAGGCATATCCTGCTCCTCTTAGACCAAGTTCCGGAAATCCTAAGTTTCCAAAAATAAGCACATACCCCAGGACAATATTTAAAACATTTAAAATTCCAGTAGCTACCATGGGAGTCTTAGCATTTCCCATCCCTTGAAATATCCCGTTTGCCATAAGTATAACCGCTGAAAATGGTAAACTCCAGGATATTGTCTTAAGGAAAACTACTGCATTGGATAAAAGCTCCGAACTTGGGTCAAACACTAAAAGTATAGTATCTGTAAAGTGGTAAATCAACTGCTGAAATATTATAGAAAATCCTAGAGCTATTAATACCCCCTGTTTAGATAAAAATAGGATTTTGTGGTTTTCTCCTGCTCCATAGCTCTGGGCTACATGGGCTGAAGCTCCAATACCCAAGCCTTTTAAGAAGGTCCAAATTATCCTGAAAATTATATTACTTATACCTACTGCTCCCACTATTAAGGGACTTATCCGTCCTACGTATATTAGGGTAACTGCTGTAGCTGCCATTTGTAGAAGGTTTTCTCCTGTAACAGGTCCTATCATTGATAGTATTTTGCGTCTTGCTGTTTCATTTTTTATAGGTTTTTTTGTTTTTTCTGTCATAGCGTCTCCTGTGTTATCTTTAAAATTCAATCTACATTCTATATTATATGATAATTTCAATATTATCAATAAATAGAAATTTAGATTTTTATCAAAAGAAAACATTTGCAACGGCAAAATTTTAATGGTATAATTTAAAAGAATTTAGAAAATATCAACCGAAAGGAGTGGTGATGATGGATGTGAGAATAATATCAGTAAATAGAAAAAATACTACTTCTTTGGGTGCAGATTTTTAATTTGTTGTACTAATAATATTACAGACCTGTATCCCTTGAAGTAGCCCTTCAAGGGTTTTTTGTGTCCAAATTTGGTTTGTATAATATTAGGAGGAAAATTAATAAAAATGGAAAACACTGTTTTAAATAAATGGGGATTAAACGAGTTTACAATAGAAAATTTAGAGAATGATAATATAGAATTTTTAGGAAGAATAGTAACAGAAGGAGATAAGATATATAAGGTAGCTACTGTCAATGGAATACTTAATGGAGAGGTCTCCGGCAAGATGGAGTACAGTGCATCAGGGAGAGAAGACTTTCCTGCTGTGGGAGACTGGGTAATTTTAGACAGAAATGATTTAAATACAGGAAATGGAGTAATCAA
>DPPH01000126.1 GCA_003539375.1 Clostridiales bacterium | reverse complement strand
GGAGTAGTAGCGCAAATTATTGAATAAACATTAATAAACATGGCAGAATCACAACGGTTCTGCCATATTATTTTCAGCAAACAAATAATACAAAACTTTAACATAAATAATTAAAGTTAATAGAAAATTTTTCTTGACATTAGCTATTAAATTTTATATAATTTTTTAGTGTGCCACATGCGGAGAAGCAGAAGGTTGCCGCTCTCAGCGGGGAATTTCTGTGGAGTATGTCCTATTTTAAATAGGGCGATGAGATTTTCTATTTTTAAAAAAAAGTATAAAAACACACGGTAAAGTTGATAGAAAATGCTCATCGTATGTAAAAAAGAATTATACATACGAAAAAAGGAGGTTAAACAATGGAGAACAGTCAAAAAATAAGAATTAGATTAAAGGCTTATGATCATCAAATTCTAGACCAATCTGCTAAAAAAATTGTAGAAACTGCTAAGAGCACAGACGCTGATGTAGCTGGACCAATTCCACTACCAACTGAAAAGCAAATAATTACAATTTTAAGAGCTGTACATAAGTACAAAGATTCTAGAGAGCAATTTGAACAGAGAACTCATAAAAGATTAATCGACATTACTAACCCTACTCCAAAAACGATAGATTCTTTAATGAAATTGAATCTTCCAGCTGGTGTAGACATTGAAATCAAATTATAAAGTAGAGAACATAATGCACTCTGCTTAGTACGATTGCTTAGGCAATCCGCTGTAAGAAATCAGGAGGTGTAAAAATGAAAGGAATAATAGGAAAAAAATTAGGAATGACTCAAGTTTTCAAAGAAGACGGAACTTTAGTACCTGTAACAGTAGTTGAATCTCAAGGAATGAAAGTAGTTCAGATTAAAACTGAAGGAAAAGAAGGATACAACTCATTACAAATAGGATTTGGAGATATTAAAGATAAAAATGTCAACAAACCTAAGAAAGGTCACTTTAGTAAAGCTCAAGTAGAAAACAAAAGAATGCTAAAAGAATTCAGAATAGATAATCCTGAAGAATTCGAAATAGGACAAGAAATCAAAGTTGATATTTTCGAAGAGGGAGAAATCGTAGATGTAGAAGGAACTTCAAAAGGTAAAGGGTTTCAAGGTAATATAAAGAGACACAACCAGTCAAGAGGTCCTGAAACTCATGGTTCTAAATACCACAGAGCTGTAGGTTCAATGGGAGCTTCTGCTCATCCTGCTAGAGTATTTAAAACTAAAAAACTTCCAGGTCACATGGGTCACGAAAAAGTTACTGTTAAAAATCTGGAAATTGTAAAAGTAGACTTAGAAAAAAACCTGTTATTAATTAAAGGTGCTGTGCCGGGACCTAAAAAAGGTACTGTAATAGTAAGAAAGAAATAATTAATAACATATAGGAAGGAGGATAAGAGATGACTAAAATAGCTCTCTATAATATGTCAGGGGAACAAGCTGGCGAAATAGATTTAAATGATGACGTTTTTAATATAGAAGTTAACGAGCACGTAATGTACGAAGCTGTTAAGACATATATGGCTAATCAAAGACAGGGAAATCAATCCACTAAGACGAGATCAGAAGTTAGAGGCGGTGGAAGAAAACCTTGGAGACAAAAAGGTACAGGTAGAGCAAGAGCTGGTACTATAAGATCACCATTATGGAAAGGTGGAGGTGTAGTATTTGCACCAAAGCAAAGAGATTACAGTAAAAAACTACCTAAGAAAATTAAAAGATTAGCAATGAAATCTGCTTTTTCATCAAAAGTTATAAACAATGAAATGGTAGTACTAGACGAGTTAAAGTTAGATGAAATTAAAACTAAAAGAATTACTGAAGTATTAAGTAATTTAAAAGTAGATAAAAAAGCACTTATAGTTACTGATGATAAGAATGTTTATTTTTCAGCAAGAAATATTAAAGGTGTTAAAACAGCAAGTGTTAATACTTTAAATGTTTATGATATATTAAACTATGATAAGTTTATCATAACTAAAGATGCTCTTAAAAAAGTGGAGGAGGTGTATTCATAATGCGCAGTCCACATGATATTATTATAAAACCATTAGTGACAGAAGCAAGTATGGATGCAATGATTGATAAAAAGTATGCTTTTAAAGTAGATAGAAAAGCAACTAAAACAGAAATCAAAAATGCCGTACAGCAGATATTTAATGTTAAGGTAGAAAAAGTTAATACGATGAATATGCTAGGAAAAATGAGAAGAATGGGTGCTAATGTAGGAAGAAAGTCAAGTTGGAAAAAAGCAATTGTTACTCTAACTGAAGACAGCGACAGCATCGAATTTTTCGAAGGAATGTAATTATATAACATGAAGGAGGAATAACAATGGGTATTAAAAAGTTTAAGCCTACTTCTCCAGGACTGAGAACAAAAACTGTCTCTACTTTTGAAGAGATAACAAAAAAGGAACCTGAAAAATCCCTACTAGCTCCAAAAAAGAAGAACTCGGGAAGAAATTCTCAAGGTAAAATCACCGTTAGACATAGAGGTGGCGGAGCTAAGCAAAAATACAGAATAATAGACTTCAAAAGAGATAAAGATGGTATACCTGGAAAGGTAGCAGCAATTGAATATGATCCTAACAGAAGTGCAAACATAGCATTAATTAATTATGTAGATGGAGAAAAAAGATATATTTTAGCACCAAACAAAATCCAAGTAGGTGACGAAATATTATCTGGAAACGGAATCGATATAAAAGTAGGAAATGCACTTCCATTAAGAGATATACCAACAGGTACATTATTACATAATATAGAGCTAAAGCCTGGAAAAGGTGGACAGCTTGTAAGATCAGCAGGAAACTATGCTCAGTTAATGGCAAAAGAAGGTAAATACGTACAGGTAAAATTACCTTCAGGAGAAGTTAGAATGATTGGTCAATTGTGTAAAGCTACAGTTGGACAAGTAGGAAACATAGATAATGAAAATATCACAGTAGGAAAAGCTGGTAGAAAGAGACATATGGGAATTAGACCTACAGTTAGAGGTTCTGTAATGAACCCTAATGACCATCCACATGGTGGTGGAGAAGGTAGAGCACCTATAGGTAGACCTTCACCGGTTACTCCATGGGGTAAACCTACAATGGGATATAAAACTAGAAAGAAAAGAAAAAAATCTAATAAATTCATAGTAAGAAAGAGAAAGAAATAGTAGATTTTTAGTGAAAGGAGGAACTGTTGCATGGGTAGATCACTAAAAAAAGGACCTTATTGTCAAGAAAGTTTAATGAAAAAAATTGAAGCATTAAATGATAAAAACGAAAAGAAAGTAGTAAAAACATGGTCAAGACGTTCCACCATATTTCCACAGATGGTAGGACATACAATAGCTATACACGATGGTAGAAAGCACGTTCCAGTATATATCACAGAAGATATGGTAGGACACAAGCTTGGAGAATTCGCTCCTACTAGAAGTTTTAGAGGCCATGGAAAAACTGAGAAATCTACAAAAGTCGAGTAGATGAAGGGAGGAAGTTACATGGAAGCTAGAGCGACAGCTAAATATATAAGAGTATCACCAAGGAAAATGAAATTCGTTTGTGATATGGTAAGAGGCAAAGAAATTGAAGAAGCAATTAATATATTAAAATTCTCACCTCAAAAGGGTGCAAGAGAATTAAGAAAAGTTATGGAATCAGCAACGGCAAATGCAGAAAATAACTTTGGCATGGACAGAGATAAGTTATATGTTGCTAAAGTTTATGCAAACCAAGGACCTACATTAAAAAGATGGAGACCAAGAGCTCAAGGTAGAGCCTTTCAAATCTTAAAAAGAACGAGTCATATAAATGTAGTAGTTAAGGAAAAAGAATAGTAAAGGAGGTAGAGTATGGGTCAAAAAGTAAATCCCCATGGACTTAGAGTCGGAGTTATAAAAAACTGGGATTCTAGATGGTACGCAGGCAAAAAGAATTTTGGCGATAAATTAGTTGAAGATTACGAAATTAGAAAATTAATTAAAAAGGATTTATATATAGCTGGAATATCAAAAGTTGAAATAGAAAGATTTGCAAATAGAATTAAAGTAAGCATTTACACAGCTAAACCAGGAATGGTTATAGGTAAAGGTGGTTCAGGAGTTGAAATCACAAGAAACAAACTTCAAAGTTTAACAGGAAAAACTGTTATAGTAAATGTTGAAGAAGTAAAGATTCCTGAGTTAGATGCTCAATTAACTGCTGAAAATATTGCAAGTCAAATTGAAAGAAGAGTATCTTTTAGAAGAGCTATGAAACAATCTATAAGAAGAACTATGAAATCTGGAGCAACTGGAATTAAAACTCTAGTAGCAGGAAGATTAAATGGAGCTGACATGGCAAGATCAGAAGGATACAGTGAAGGAAAAATTCCTTTACAAACAATAAGAGCAAATATAGAGTATGGATTTGCAGAAGCAGACACTACTTACGGAAAAATCGGTGTTAAGGTTTGGATTAGTAAAGGTGAAATTTTAACTGTTAAAGACGGATTAATAGGGCCAGAAGATACTAACAAAAATATCGATACAAAGAGTAGTAGAGGAAAAAGAAACAACAGAAGAAATAATAGATAATCCAGCAGAAAGGAGGATGTTATATTATGTTAATGCCTAAAAGAGTAAAGCATCGTAAGGTTCAAAGAGGTAGAATGAAAGGAAAAGCTACCAGAGGAACTCATATAACTTATGGTGAATATGGATTACAAGCTCTAGAGCCAGCTTGGATAAAATCAAATCAAATTGAAGCTGCCAGAAGAGCTATGACAAGATATATAAAAAGAGGCGGGAAGATATGGATTAAAGTTTTCCCTGATAAGCCTGTAACACAACAACCTGCTGAGACAAGAATGGGAAAAGGTAAAGGATCTCCTGAATACTGGGTAGCGGTTGTTAAACCAGGTAGAATTATGTTTGAAATGACTGGTGTACCGGAAGATGTAGCAAAAGAAGCTATGAGACTTGCAGCAAATAAGTTACCTATAGCATGTAAATTTGTTACAAAGGCTGAGCAGCAGTTAGAGAAGGATGGTGAAGCTAATGAAAGCTAGTGAATTAAGAGAAAAAACTGTTAATGAACTTGATGGAGTATTAGTGGATCTTAAATCGGAATTATTCAATTTAAGATTTCAATTGGCAACAGGTCAATTAGAAAATACCTCAAGAATCAAAACAGTAAAAAAAGATATAGCTAGAGTAAAAACTGTATTAAGAGAAAGAGAGCTTAATATAGAAGTGAAGTAGTCTAAGAAAGGAGGACTATTGAAGTGGAAAGAAATAACAGAAAAGAAAGAATTGGAAAAGTAGTAAGTGATAAGATGGATAAAACTGCGGTAGTAGCAGTAGTATCATTCAATTCACATCCTTTATATAAAAAGCAAGTTAAAGTAACTAAAAAATTCAAAGTCCATGACGAAAACAATGTTTGTGGTGAAGGCGATACAGTTAAAATAATGGAAACTAGACCTTTATCAAAAGACAAAAGATGGAGACTTGTGGAGATAATAGAAAAAGCAAAATAATCTTTACGTAAGTGAAGGGAGGTTATCACATGATTCAAAACGAATCTAAACTTAAAGTAGGAGACAATTCGGGAGCTAAAATAATACAAGTAATAAGAGTTCTCGGTGGCTCTAATAGAAGATATGCAAATATAGGTGACACAGTGGTTGCTTCTGTTAAAAAAGCAACACCAGGTGGAGTTGTAAAAAAAGGACAGGTAGTTAAAGCTGTAGTTGTAAGAACAAAAAAAGGTGTTAGAAGAAAAGATGGTACATATATAAAATTTGATGAAAATGCAGCTGTAATAGTACAAGACGATAAAGCTCCAGTTGGAACTCGTATTTTTGGTCCTATTACTAGAGAATTAAGAGACGGTAATTATATGAAAATAATTTCATTAGCACCAGAAGTACTGTAATATTAGGAGGTGTAGAACATGCATGTAAAAAAAGGCGACAAAGTAGTTGTTACGGCAGGAAAAGATATAGGAAAAACAGGTAAAGTTCTAGCATGTTTTCCTAAAGAAAATAGAGTCCTTGTAGAAGGAATAAACATGCTAACTAAGCATAAGAAACCAAATCAACAGATGCAGCAAGCTGGTATTATCCATCAGGAAGGCCCGATTCAAGCTTCAAATGTTATGGTTTACTGTAACAAATGTAAAAAAGGAGTAAGAACAGAGGTTAAAATATTAGATGATGGTACTAAAGCAAGAGCATGTAAAAAATGCGGAGAAATGTTTGATTAATTGCAGTGAAGGGAGGTACAAGCGATGGCATCAAGATTAAAAGAAAAGTATAAAAGTGAAGTAATACCTGCACTAATGGAAAAATTCGGATACGATAGTCCAATGCAGGTTCCAAAAATAGAAAAAATTGTATTAAATATGGGAGTTGGCGAAGCTAAGGACAACATAAAAACCTTAGAAAAAGCTGTTGAAGAGATGACTATTATAGCTGGTCAAAAACCGGTTATTACAAAAGCTAAAAAGTCAGTATCTAACTTCAAAATAAGAGAAGGAATGCCAGTAGGTTGTAAGGTTGTATTGAGAAATGAAAAAATGTATGACTTCATGGATAAATTCATTAGCCTTGCCTTACCGAGAGTTAGAGACTTTAGAGGAATATCAAAAACAGCTTTTGATGGAAGAGGAAATTACGCAGCAGGAATTAAAGAACAGTTAATATTCCCAGAAATAAAATACGACGATGTAGAAACAATTAGAGGAATGAATGTTGTTTTCACAACAACTGCGGAAACAGATGAAGAGGCAAGAGAATTATTAAGTTTAATGGGAATGCCTTTTAAAAAGTAAGGAGGTTTAACAAAATTGGCTAAAAAATCAATGATAGTTAAGCAGAAAAGAAAGAAAAAGTACAGCACAAGAGAATATTCAAGATGTAAGATTTGCGGCAGACCTCATGGTTATTTAAGAAAATTTGGCATATGTAGAATATGTTTTAGAGAACTTGCATACAAAGGTCAAATACCAGGAGTACGTAAAGCAAGCTGGTAATTAAATGTGAGAATGGAAGGAGGTAACATATATGGTAATGACAGATCCAATTGCTGATATGTTAACAAGAATAAGAAATGGTAATCATATAAAGAAAGACTCTGTTGATATTCCTGCTTCAAACGTTAAAAAAGAAATAGCAAATATTTTAACGCAAGAAGGATATATCAAGGGATATGATGTTATAGATGATGGTAAACAAGGTATAATAAGAGTACAATTAAAATATACTGAAAACAAAGAAAGAGTAATCACAGGTATAAAAAGAATTTCAAAACCTGGATTGAGAGTTTACGTAAAAAATAATGAAATACCAAAAGTATTAGGTGGATTAGGCATAGCAATACTATCCACATCAAAAGGTGTAGCTACCGATAGAAAAGCAAGAGAAGAAGGTACTGGTGGAGAAGTTATCTGCTACGTATGGTAATTTACTTTAGGAGGTGCAGAAATGTCAAGAATTGGTTTAAAACCTATAGAGTTACCAGAGGGAGTAGAAGTTAATTTATTAGATGAAAATGTAGTTGAAGTTAAGGGTCCAAAAGGAACTTTAAAAAAACAGATGGTTCAAGAGCTTACTATTAAAAAAGAAGATTCTTCTATAATAGTTGAAAGACCTTCTGATAATAGACAACACAAATCATTACACGGATTAACAAGATCCCTGATAGATTCAATGGTTGAAGGTGTAACTCAAGGATATACTAAAAAACTAGAAATAGTTGGAGTAGGATATAAAGCAGAAAAGAAAGGTAGCAAGCTTGTTCTCAATCTTGGATACTCTCATCCAGTAGAGATGGATGATCCAGAAGGAATAGAAACAAGTGTTGAAAAAAACATTATAACAGTTACAGGAATAGATAAACAAAAAGTAGGAAATTATGCAGCAGTAATAAGGGATTGGAGAAAACCTGAACCTTACAAAGGAAAAGGAATCAAATACCAAGGCGAACACATTAGAAGAAAAGCTGGTAAGACTGCTGGTTAATAGGAAAGGAGTGATTGTTGGTGATTAATAAATACAATAGAAATGAAAGTAGAAAAAAAAGACATAGAGTTATTAGAAAAAGTATCCAAGGAACTCCTGAAAGACCAAGGCTGAATGTTTTTAGAAGTTCAAAGCATATATATGCTCAATTAATTGATGATACTCAAATGAATACAATCGTATCATCATCTACTTTAGATAAGAATGTAGTTGAAAAGTTAGAAGGTTTAACTAAAAAAGAAGCTGCAGAATTAGTTGGTAAAGATATTGCTGAAAAAGCTATAGACGCTGGAATCGAAAAAGTAGTTTTCGATAGAGGTGGATATTTATATCATGGTAGAGTTAAAGCATTAGCTGAAGGAGCTAGAGAAAACGGATTAAAATTCTAGAAAAGGAGGTAATGTATGAAACGTGGACGTATTGATGCAAGTCAATTAGACTTAAAAGAAGAAGTTATAAATATTAGTAGAGTAACTAAAGTTGTAAAAGGTGGAAGAAACTTTAGATTTAGCGTTCTAGTAGTAGTAGGTGACGAAAATGGTCACGTAGGAGTTGGTATGTCAAAAGCTATAGAGATACCAGATGCTATAAGAAAAGCTATAGAAGATGCTAAAAAAAGATTGATAAAAGTACCTTTAGATGGTACTACAATTACTCATGAAATAGTAGGAGAATGTGGAGCTGGAAGAGTTTTAGTTAAGCCTGCAGCCCCTGGTACAGGAGTAATTGCTGGTGGACCAGTTCGTGCCGTATTGGAACTTGCTGGAATTAAAGATATTAGAACAAAATCTCTAGGATCTAACAACCCTAAAAATATGGTAGATGCTACGATGGATGCACTAACATCCCTAAAAGATCCTCAAGAAGTAGCTAAACTTAGAGGTAAAACCGTTGAGGAAATTCTAGGGTAAAGGAGGAAGGACCTTGGCTAAAATAAAGATTAAACAAACAAGAAGTGAAATTGGAAGAATTAAAAGCGTAAGAGAAACGATGAAAGCTCTTGGCTTAAGAAAAATAGGACAAATAGTAGAAAAAGAAGATACCCCTCAAATTAGAGGAATGATTAATAAAGTTAATCACATGGTAGAAATAGTAGAATAAATGACTAAAGGAGGTGCTCTAAGATGAAACTTCATAATCTAAAACCAAGTTCAGGAAGCAAAAAGAAAAGAAAAAGAGTTGGTAGAGGAACAGGATCTGGACTGGGAACTACAGCTGGTAGAGGAATGAATGGACAAAACTCACGTTCTGGTGGTGGAACAAAACCGGGATTTGAAGGTGGACAAATGCCTCTATACAGAAGATTACCAAAGAGAGGGTTTACAAATATTTTCCAAAAGGAATATGCTATAGTAAACTTGGAAACACTTAACCAATTTGATGATAATGAAGAAGTAACGGTAGAGTTACTATTAGAAAATAAAATAATTAAAAAAGAACTAGACGGATTAAAAATTCTAGGAAATGGTGAAATAAATAAAAAACTTACAGTTAAAGCTCATAAATTCAGCAAAACTGCAAAAGAAAAAATTGAAGCTGTAGGCGGAAAGGCTGAGGTGATCTAATTGATAGAGACCCTGAAAAATGCATGGAAGATACCAGATCTAAGAAAAAGAATACTTTTCACGTTAATGATGATAGTAGTTTATAGATTAGGATCATCTATTCCAGTTCCTGGAATAAATAGAGAAGTAGTTAGACAAATGTTTGAAGGTGGAAATGCAGGATTGCTTGATTTCTTCGACTTGATGTCAGGAGGATCTTTTAAACAATTTACAATTTTCGCACTGAACATATATCCATACATTACAGCATCTATTATCTTGAACCTGCTAACTATTGCTATACCAAAACTTGAAGAAATTGCTAAAAGAGAAGATGGTAAGCAAAAGATTGCTCAGTTTACAAGATACTTAACTGTAGTACTAGCATTAATTCAAGCAACAGCTTATGCAGTAGGATTTTTCAACTCAGCTTTAATAAGTAAAAGTGCTTTATCTATCATTACAGTAGTACTTACTTTAACAGCTGGTACAGCATTTTTAATGTGGTTGGGAGAAGAAATTACTGACAAAGGTATAGGAAATGGAATTTCTTTGATAATATTCTCAGGAATTGTATCTAGAATACCTGCTGGTATAGGAACTACTTTAGGATTAATGCAGGCAGGACAGGTAAACATTATTGAAATTATAGCTTTCTTAATCTTTGCATTAGCTGTAGTAGTTATGGTTATAGCAGTTCAACAAGGAGAAAGAAAAATACCAGTTCAATATGCTAAAAGAGTAATTGGAAGGAAGATGTACGGAGGTCAAAATACACATATACCTCTAAAAGTGTTGATGTCCGGAGTAATACCGGTAATATTTGCATCCTCACTACTAGCATTTCCACAAACTCTAGCGTTTTTCTTTAAAGGCGATTTTGTAAATTGGGTGGAGAAGTACTTATCAGTAGCAGGAAATCCTGGTATTTACGTATATACAATATTAAACATTATATTGATAATATTCTTCACATATTTTTATACTGCTATACAGTTTAATCCTTTTGAATATGCAAACAATTTAAAGCAGCACGGTGGATTTATCCCTGGAATAAGACCAGGTAAACCAACTGCAAATTACTTAAATAAAGTTCTTACAAGGATTACAATAATTGGTGCTATAACACTTGCAGCCATAGCAACTATGCCGACATTAATATTCTCATTCACAAACTTGAATCTTAACTTCGGTGGAACAGCTTTGCTGATAGTAGTAGGTGTAGCTCTTGAAACAATGAAGCAGATAGAATCTCAAATGTTGATGAGACACTACAAAGGTTTCTTAAATTAAAAGGTGGATAACAGATGAGACTTATATTATTAGGCCCTCCAGGTGCTGGTAAAGGTACCCAAGCAGAGGGAATAAAAAAAGAATTCAATATTCCTCACATATCAACGGGGGATATATTTAGAGAAAATATAAAAAACAATACAGAACTAGGACAAAAGGCTCAAGAATACATGAATAAAGGACTACTTGTTCCTGATGAACTCGTAGTAGATTTAGTTAAGGACAGATTATCCAAAGATGATTGTAAAGAAGGATTTTTACTGGATGGTTTCCCTAGAACTATTGAACAAGCAGAAGCATTAGATGTTGAGCTTGAAAAAATGAATCAGAAACTCGATAAAGCTATAAATATAAAAGTATCAGAAGAAATTTTAGTTGAGAGAATTGTTGGTAGAAGAATCTGTAAAGATTGTAAAGCTACCTATCATGTAAAATTCAATCCACCGCAAAAAGAAGGAATATGCGACAAATGCGGAGGAGAGCTTTATCAAAGAGATGATGATAAAGAAGAAACAGTGCAAAAAAGAATCAAAGTCTATAATGAGCAGACTCAACCTCTTATAGATTATTACGACAAAAAAGATTTAATACTAAATATTAACGGAGAACAAGAGATAAACAAAGTATTAGAGGATATAATCAATAATCTAAAAGGCGAATAGAATGATAGTTATAAAAAGTGATAGAGAAATAGAGATAATGAAAGAAGCAGGGAAGATTGCGGCTGGAGCTCACAAACTTGTATCAGAGATGATAGAAGTAGGTATAACTACTAAAGAGCTTGACGAAGAAGTAGAAAAATTCATTAGATCTAAAAACGCAGTACCAACATTTAAAGGTTATCAAGGGTTTCCAGCATCTATATGCGCTTCAATAAATGAAGAAGTTGTTCATGGAATTCCAGATAACAGGAAATTATTAGACGGAGACATTATAAGTGTTGATATTGGTGTTACTTACAAAGGTTATGTAGGAGATACAGCAAAAACATATCCTGTTGGTAAAATAAGTGATGATGCAAAAAGACTTATAGAAGTTACTAGAAAGAGTTTTTATGAAGGCATAAAATTTGCAAAAGAAGGTTACAGATTATCAGATATATCTCATGCAATCCAGAAGTGTGTAGAAGAAGAAGGGTTTTCAGTTGTAAGAGACTTTGTTGGTCATGGTGTAGGAAGAGATATGCACGAAGATCCACAAATACCAAACTTCGGAGAACCAAACAAAGGTCCAAGGCTTAAAAAAGGAATGACATTTGCAATTGAGCCAATGGTAAACGAAGGAAAGTACCATGTGCTTATGCTAGAGAATAATTGGACGGTAATTACAAGAGATAAGAAGCTATCAGCTCATTATGAACACTCAATAGCTATTACAGATGGTGAACCTTATATCTTGACTTCTTTATAAGAGGTGATAAAATGGAGACTACAGAAGATTTACAAATAGGTCAACTTGTTAAATCAAAGGCAGGTAGAGACAAAGGGAAACTATTTATCATCAAAGATATTATAAACGATAAATACGTTTATATTGTTGACGGAGACCTTAGAAAAATAAGTAATCCGAAGAAGAAGAAGATAAAACATTTAATAATTTACAAAAGAATTTTCAAAGAATTTCAAGAACAGATAAAAAGTAGTACAAAAATAACCAATGTTTTTGTAAAAAAATTAATAGAACCATATGAATAATAATAAAATACGAATGGGGGTTGAGAAAGAATGTCCAAAAAAGATGTAATAGAATTAGAAGGAACAGTGCTAGAAGCTCTTCCTAATGCTATGTTTAAGGTAGAATTAGAAAATGGGCATGAAATTCTAGCTCACATTTCTGGAAAGCTAAGAATGAATTATATCAGGATTCTACCAGGAGATAAGGTTACTGTGGAATTATCACCATACGACCTATCAAAAGGAAGAATAACCTGGAGGAAAAAGTAGTAAGGAGGTATTACGATGAAAGTAAGACCATCAGTTAAACCTATGTGTGAAAAATGTAAAGTTATCAAAAGAAAAGGTAAAGTAATGGTAATATGCGAAAATCCTAAACATAAACAAAAACAAGGTTAAAAATTTAAAATTAATACAGGAGGTGCATTTGTAAATGGCCAGAATTGCTGGTGTAGACTTACCAAGAGATAAAAGAGTTGAAATTGGACTAACTTATATATTTGGTATAGGAAAATCTACTTCACAAAATATATTAGAAAAAACAGGTATCAATTATGATACTAGAGTAAAAGACCTTACCGAAGAAGAAGTAAGTAAGTTAAGAAATGAAATTGATAAATTAGAAGTTGAAGGTGATCTTAGAAGAGAGATTACCATGAATATTAAAAGATTGAAAGAAATCAACTGCTACAGAGGAATCAGACACAAAAGAGGATTACCTGTAAGAGGACAAAATACTAAGAATAATTCAAGAACTAGAAAAGGTCCTAAGAGAATAGCAGGCAAAAAAAAATAAAGTAGTCAGGAGGGAGCTAATTGGCTAAGAAAAACGTAAAAAAATCAAGGGTCAGAAGAAAAAAAGTACGTAAGAATATAGAAAGAGGACAGGCACATATACATTCAACATTCAACAATACTATAGTTACCCTAACTGATCCTTTTGGAAATGTGATATCATGGTCTAGTGGTGGACAACTAGGCTTTAAAGGATCAAGAAAATC
>DPPH01000085.1 GCA_003539375.1 Clostridiales bacterium | reverse complement strand
TACTTTCGTTTACTTTCTAGCTCTTCCTGTTCCTGCATTAACTCTTCTATTATATAATCAAAACTTTCAGGAAGTGCCTTTCTAACCTTAGATCTAGTGTATTTGTAAGAAACTTTTCTAATTAGAAGAACTAGATTATAAATAGTCTTTTCATACCACTCATCATTAACTAAGTTTTTACTTTTAAAATAATTAAGTTTTTCTTTCGGATAATATACCAACGAAGCCAAATCTTTTTTTTCTTTCTCTGAAAGAGTATCCCCAAAAGTTAAATCAATTTTCCTTTTTACAGTTCCTGAAGCATTTCTTATCACATGATTAAAAGATTCAAATTCTCCATGTAAGTCTGTCATAAAGTGTTCAGTGCCTTTAGGTAAATTTAATATGGCTGATAGATTAATAATTTCCTCACTCACAGCATCAATATTAGGGTATTCTTTTGAAAGTAATTTGTAATAATTTATTAATTCCATATTTCTCCTCTTCTCTTAATTATTTAATGAATCACACCTATATTTTATACCTAAACTGTCATATATTCAAAATAATTATTATTTTTTTGATTTAGAAGGTTTTCATAAATTTTCTTGTAATTTATATTGTCTATATTGCTAGTACATTATATAATAGTAATAACAATAAATTTACATTACATCTTGGATTTTCAATATCCAAACTTATAACTTATCAATTTTTTTCATATTTAACTTCATTTCATAATTTAAAATAACTTAAATTAGATTTCTAGCAGTAATTACACTTAATAAAATTGATTTAAAAGATTTTCAAAATCTTTAAATAAATAAAAGAGGAGGAGTATTAATGGGAGAAGGAAAATGTCCTGTAACTGGACACACAAAAAAGACAGTCTCTGGTGGTGGTACTACAAATAAGGATTGGTGGCCTAATCAACTCAACTTGAAGATTTTGCATCAGCACTCCAATTTAAGCAACCCTTTAGATAAAGATTTTAATTACGCTGAGGAGTTCAAAAAATTAGATCTAGATGCAATAAAAAAAGATCTTTTTGAATTAATGAAAGACTCAAAAGATTGGTGGCCAGCAGATTACGGTAATTACGGACCTCTATTTATTAGGATGGCATGGCATAGTGCCGGTACCTATCGTATGGGTGATGGAAGAGGTGGAGCTGGAAGCGGCTCTCAAAGATTACCACCTCTGAGTAGTTGGCCTGACAATGTTAACCTTGATAAAGCTAGAAGATTACTTTGGCCAATTAAAAAGAAATATGGCCAAAAAATATCATGGGCTGATTTAATAATTTTAACTGGAAACTGCGCTCTTGAATCAATGGGTGTGGAGACTTTTGGATTTGCCGGCGGTAGAGAAGATGTATGGGAGCCAGAAGAAGATATATATTGGGGCTCAGAAGACGAATGGCTTGGTGATAATAGATATTCGGGTGAAAGAGACTTAGAAAATCCACTGGCTGCGGTACAAATGGGACTTATATATGTTAATCCGGAAGGTCCTAACGGAGAACCTGATCCCGTAAAATCCGGAGTTGATGTAAGAGATACATTTGAAAGAATGGCAATGAATGATGAAGAAACTGTAGCTCTTGTAGCAGGAGGACATACCTTTGGTAAGTGCCACGGTGGAGGCCCTGCAGACCAGGTTGGACCAGAACCAGATGCAGCTCCTATTGAACACCAAGGTCTTGGGTGGATAAGTTCATACAAAAGTGGTAAAGCCGGAGATCAAATAGGAAGTGGTATCGAAGGTGCATGGAAAGCTAATCCTACAAAATGGGATATGGGTTATCTTAAAACCTTATTTAAGTATGAATGGGAATTAGTAAAGAGCCCAGCTGGTGCTAATCAATGGTTGGCTAAAGATGTAGATGAAGAAGATATGGTAGTAGATGCACACGACCCTACTAAGAAACACCGTCCAATGATGACTACAGCTGATTTATCATTAAGATACGATCCAAAATACGAACCTATTGCTAGAAGATTTATGAACAATCCTGAGGAATTTCACGATGCTTTTTCTAGGGCTTGGTTTAAATTAACTCATCGTGATATGGGACCAAAATCAAGATACTTAGGACCAGAAGTTCCTGAAGAAGATTTAATCTGGCAGGATCCTATGCCTGAAGCTGATTACAAGATAATTGACCAGGATGATATCGATGAATTAAAAGCTAAAATATCAAAAACTGATTTATCTATACCTCAACTTGTTAAAACTGCTTGGGCCTCTGCTTCTACTTTTAGAGGTTCTGATAAAAGAGGTGGAGCAAATGGAGGTCGCATAAGATTAGAACCTCAAAAATACTGGGAAGTTAACGAGCCCGATGAACTAAAAAAAGTTTTAGATAAATACGATGAAATAAAGAATGAGTTTGATAAATCAAATACCGATAAAAAGGTATCTATAGCAGATCTAATAGTACTTGGTGGTTGTGTAGGAATAGAAAAAGCGGCTAAAAATGCTGGTTTAGATTTAGAAGTACCTTTCAATCCAGGACGTACAGATGCTACAGACGAGCAAACAGACGCTGATTCTTTTTCAGTATTAGAACCTACTTCCGATGGTTTTAGAAATTACATGAAACAAAAATTCTCAGTTTCTGCCGAAGAATTACTTGTAGATAGGGCGCAGCTTTTAACACTAACTGCACCTGAAATGACAGTTTTAATCGGTGGTATGCGTATGCTTAATGCTAACTATAAGGGATTAAAACATGGAGTATTTACAAACAATCCTGAAAGCTTAACTAACGACTATTTTATAAATCTTTTGGATATGAACAATGAATGGAAAAAATCTGATAATGATGAAGATATTTATGAAATAAGAGACAGAGATTCAGGTAAGGTTAAGTGGACAGGTACAAGAATAGAT
>DPPH01000238.1 GCA_003539375.1 Clostridiales bacterium | reverse complement strand
TTAAAAGAAATGGAAGTAGTAGGTAGAGACCTGGTAACAGGGCTTCCTAAAAAGATTATTTTAAAGGATGAAGAAATCAGAGGAGCAATAAAAGATTCCTTAGATGCTATTGTAGCTTCCTTAAAAAGAGTAATTGAAAAAACACCTCCGGAGCTGGCTTCTGATATTTCTGAAAAGGGTATATATTTAGCAGGAGGAGGAGCCTTATTGAAAGGCTTGGATAAACTTATAGAAAAAGAGACGGGGATTGTAACAAAGATCTCAGAGGATCCCTTAAACTGTGTTGTAATAGGTACCGGAATAGTATGTGAAAATTTAGAGAGGTTTAGAAACTTGAGTTAAGTGGTGATTATGTGAAAAACAAGAAAGCATTAAAAAGAATAATAGTAATAAGTATAAGTGTGATTTTAATTATTGCTATTGGATATACTTCAGTCTACAATGTTGGAACAAATACAGGAGAAAATATTATTGGAACGATAACATCTCCTGTACAAAAGATATTTTACAACATAGGTAGGATTTTTTCTAATTCTTACGAGTCCATTTTAGAAATTTACAAGGTAAGAGAAGAAAATGAACAGCTTAAAAATCGTGTCTATGAATTAACTAATGAAAACAGAATCCTTCAAGATATTGTTGAGAATCAAGAATACTTAAAAAATGAATACAAAATGAGACAAATGATAGAACACGATTACGAAAAAGCTCAAATAATAAGTAGGGATCCAAATAACTGGTTTTATAAATTCACAATAGATAAAGGAACAAAAAACGGCGTGAAGATTGATGATATAATAGTTCATGCTGCAGAGATAGAAGAAGATTTAGTTGTAATCGGTCTGGTAGGGAAAGTTATTGATGTAGGAAGCAACTGGGCTAAGGTTATTACTATAGTTGATATCAACAGTAGCCTAAGTTTCAGGAATATAAAAAATAACTCCAGCGGAATTTTAAATGGACAGATAGATAATACAATAAATGGATACACCTTTTCTAAAGATGATGATATTAGAGTAGGAGATGCTCTAGTAACCTCAGGATTAGGTGAAATATATACTCAAAATCTTTATATAGGCAGAGTTTCTGCTTTACAGAGAGATGAAGGTTTAACCATAAATATTGAGGTAGAACCTGTTGTGAATTTTGAAGAAATTCATAGTGTATATGTTCTAAAGATTGATAGGTGATACTATGAAAAGGATTATTCCATTTGTTATTTTATTTTTAAGCTTGATTCTTCAATCAACGATTCTCCAGTTCATTAAAATTGTAGATATAGTTCCAAATGTATCATTGATTTTTTTAATTATTTTCTCTATACAGTTAGGTGAATATTATGGAGGACTGTTAGGTCTTTTTTTAGGAATAATTACTGATGTACTATACATTGGTTTTTTTGGAGTAAATACATTAATATATTTTTTAATAGGTTATTTCCTTGGGACATTCAAAGATAACGTATATAAAGAAGATCCATTAACCTATTTTACAGCTGTAGGAATATTATCTGTAGCCTATAATATATTATTTTATTTGATAATATTTTTCTTGAAAATTAATGCTGGTAGTTTTACAAGCATACTTAGACCGATAATAATTGAAACAATATTAAATTTAATATTGTTATACCCTTTATTAAAATTTGAATTTCTACTTGTAGATAAATTAGGAATTAAGATTAAGGATTATTAGAATTAGAGGTGGTTCATATTAATGTTTTTAATTTTAAAAATAGATATATAATATTTTTTTATATAGTAATAATTCTCTTTGCATTATTAGCATTTAGATTATCTACCTTGACTATAATACAAGGGGATGAATATAGGCTGGAATCTGATATAAAGAGAATAAGGGATATCCCAATTAAAGCTCCTAGGGGAAATATTTACGATAGAAATGGTATATTATTAGCAGAAAATATACCAAGTTTTACTGTCCAAATATTAAAAGATGAATTAAACTACAATGAATTTTTACATACATCTCAGATTCTTACTGAAATTCTAGATGAAAATGGAGAATCACTAATAGATGATTTCCCTATTGAATTAAATACTTTTCGTTTTATCGATATAAAAAGTGAGGAAATATATACTTCTCCAGAAGAAAAAATGATTGATATTTTAAGAGGAAGTGGATTAATTGAAGAACTATATAATGCTTCAGGGGCTTATATAGGTAACATAAATATGAGAAAAAGAATGTTTCTATCACTTTACAAGGAAAGTTTAAATATACCTATATTTTATGATGAAGGTGCATTAAAATATGAAAAAGGATATACTGTCTGGTTAGAAAATAACGGATTAGATACAAATATAAGCGAAGAACAGTTACTAATAGAACTTTTTAATAGAGAAGGTAAATATTTAAGAAGATTATTAGGTAATTCGGAAGGCAGAAGATTTATCTACAGATTTTTAGACTCAAGAAATTTAGTTGATAATATTGAAATGAAAGATTTTACTTTTATATACGATGAAGACTACAGTCAATTAAAAAACAGATTATCAGATGAAGTTCCTGAAGTTATAAACATGAACTCCGATCCGAAGGATGATTTTGTTGCACTTATTCGTAAGTATGCTAGTAAAGAATTGTTTAGTACTATTTATGCCGGGGAAGAAAATGTTATTCCCGGAATATTACTATACAATAAAATAAAACAATCCAATCCAGAACTGCCTGTTGAATACGTAGAAGAAGGGAACACTTTATATTTTAATTTTTTAAATGAAGAAGAAAAGGTAAAGTTTTTAACTGAAAATAATTTGCCTCTTGAAACAACGGCTTTTAATATAGTTTTAGAAATCGGTCAAAACAATAAGTTTGATTATGATGTAATAACAATGGACCAAGTAAAATACCATGCTCAAACAGAGCTCCTTAAATATATTAATCCGGAGATATCAGTTTCAAGTTGGGAATATACTGCAGTCTTACAGAAAAACAACTGGGTAGAAGCTAATTTAGACCCCAGTAGTGTTGATAAATCTCCTAAAGAGATATTTTACCTATTAAAAGAAAAGTCTGGATTAAAAGATGAAGTTTCAAACTATGAAGCTAGGTATATCTTTGTTTTGCGAGAAAGATATCTTAATCAGGGTTATAGGGCATATTACCCAATTGATATATGCTATGATGCATCGAAAAAAACTGTTGCTTTAATATCGGAAAATACAGATAAATTAAATGGGGTGGATGTTATTACTGAATCTGTGAGATACTATCCCTATAAAGAATCTGCAGCCCACATCCTTGGTTATATGGGGAAAATATCTCAAGATTATGAAATCGAAAAATACATTAATGAGGGAAATTACAGTAGAGATGATCTTATAGGAAAAACAGGAGTAGAAGAAAAATTTGAAGATTTGTTAAGCGGGAAAAAAGGCTCTCAAACTTTAGAAGTAGATGCATATGGTAATAGAACTAAAGTATCAGAAGTTGAAGAACCAGTACCGGGAGGTAATTTGCATCTAACACTAGATATTGAACTACAGAAAAAAGCAGAAGAAATTTTCAAATATGGTTTAGAAGAAATTAGAAAAGGCGGAACCTTTGAAAGTAAGTGGGGAGATTTTAATTTTGAAGACAGTTACAACCAAGCTAATTCTGGGGCATTAGTTGTTGTTGATGTAGAGACTGGTGAAATACTATCAATGGTTAATTATCCTTCCTACGATCCTAATTTATTCTCTACAGGAATATCTAAGGAAAACTGGGAGGGTTTGGTTAATGAATCGGAAAATCCTTTAGCACCACGACCATTATACAACAT
>DPPH01000254.1:3787-4362 GCA_003539375.1 Clostridiales bacterium | reverse complement strand
TTTTACTTTCTTTCGCCAGTAGTAAAATCCCTGCCTTTTATTAATATAGGTCTTGAAATTAGTTATGCTTTTATAGATCTTTTTATCTGGGTGGGTATAGCATATGCTTCTATTACTTTTAAATATAATTCTCGAAGGTGTTTTGGTTTTGGATTAGGTTTAAATATTACTTTTATTTTGATAGGATTTATTGGAAATCAATTTCTTTCTGGAGACTTAGAAAATATTAATCTACATTCTATAGCTCTTCTAGTAGGTATAATGATGCTTGTAAGTATATTCCCTGCCTTATCAATGAGAAATATAACACTAAATTTTGATAACAGAAAATTACAATTACAAACAACTTTAATTATTCCTGAAAATTTAACCCCGAGAGAAAAACAGGTCTTTAAACTTCTTATGACTAAAATGAACAATGAAGAAATTCAGGATAAGCTTTCTATAAGTAAAAATACTTTGAAAACTCATATACGGAATGTATATGCTAAGTCTGGTGTGAAGTCCAGGTATGAACTGGTGGTAAAGTATAAGGGTGGTAAAATAGAAAAAAAATAATCCGAGCAGCTGCTCGG
>DPPH01000254.1:3395-3544 GCA_003539375.1 Clostridiales bacterium | reverse complement strand
ACTATCAATTCTCTTGAAGATTTTGTAAGGAGTTCATATCCTTCCTCCGTTACTAAAACCGTGTCTTCTATTCTTATGCCTCCCCAGTCGGGAATATATAAGCCCGGCTCTACGGTGAGGACGTTGTTTTTTTCTAAAATAAGTTTTGA
>DPPH01000254.1:1045-3121 GCA_003539375.1 Clostridiales bacterium | reverse complement strand
CCTTCATAATGGTATTTACGATATCCTGTATCTTTGAATACTTTTTCCGAAGCATAAAAAGGTTCTTTAGCTAAAACTCCTGCTTTTATGGCTTTAATAGCAGCCATTTGAGCTTCCTTTACTACTTCGTAGGCTTCCCTCTGCTTAGGTGTAGGTTCTTTACCTACTACTACAGTTCTTGAAAAGTCTGTAAGATAGCCGTTGTAGCTCGCTCCGTAGTTAATAAGGAGTAGGTCTCCTTCTTCTATTTTCCTATCTGAAGGTGATGCCATTATTTGAGAACTTCTACTTCCCGTTAAGAAAATATTTTCACTTATCTGGGTGTCTCCGCCTTCCAATCTCACATAATAGTTGCATAGGGCAGATATTTCTTTTTCTGTTTTCCCTACTTTTATATTTTTTAGAAGTCTTTCGAAAACTCTGTCATTTATTTGTGATGCTTTTCTTAAGTTTTCAATTTCTTCATCGGTTTTTACTACCCTGAGCTGCTCAACCAGGCCTATTACAGGAGTAATTTCTGCATCTACCATATCGTAAAGTTCGGTGAATTTTTTATATGTAAGGTGCTCTGCTTCAAATCCAAGCCTTTTTACACCTTCTTTTTTTATGATTTCATCAACAGCTTGTTTTAATTTATTTTTCTTCTGCTGCCAATCGATAATTTCAAAACCTTTTGTTGTTTTTGATGCTATTTCTTTGTGTCTACCATCAGTTAGTATATATTTGCCCTTTTCAGTAATAAGAGCATAAGCAAATTTTTCTCTAAATCCGCTTATGTAGTGGACGTTGTAGGGGTTGCTTATGAAGAAGCCGTCTATGTATTCTTTTTTCATTTTTTCAATTAGATTTTCTAACACCGTTACACCTCTTTTTTATGGATAATTTTATCTTAGCATAAAATTTAATCTTGTTCAATTTACATTGACCTTTTATTTGTATAAATGGCAGGCAACTTCATGGCCTTCTTCATAAGCTTTTAATTGAGGTTTAACCTCTCTACACACAGGCATAACGTGTTTGCATCTATCAGCAAATCTGCACTGTTCTTTAGGATTTATGGGGCTTGATAACTCCCCTTCCAGTACAATTCTTTTTCTCTTTTTTGCTATTTTAGGGTTTGCTACAGGAATTGATGACAGCAAAGCCTGGGTATAGGGATGCATAGGGTTTTTGTATAAATCTTCTGAGTTAGCTTTTTCTACAATATTACCTAGGTACATTACTATAACTTTATCTGATATGTATTTTACTACACTCAAATCGTGAGCTATAAATAGATATGTAAGCTCTCTCTCTTTTTGAATTTTTTTAAGCATATTTATTACCTGAGCCTGTACCGACACATCTAGTGCTGATATAGGTTCGTCGCATACAATAAATTTAGGGTCGACAGATAGGGCTCTAGCTATACCTATCCTCTGTCTCTGCCCACCGCTAAATTCATGGGGGAACCTGGATATATGATCCTTACTTAAGCCTACATCTCTTAATAAGTATTCTATTCTCTCTTCTAATTCCTTGTTTTTTATTTTCTTATTGTGGAGTCTTATTCCTTCTCCTACTATATCTTTTACAGTCATTCTTGGGTTTAGAGAAGAATAGGGATTTTGAAATATCATCTGTACGTTTTTTGTATAGTCAAGTTTAGCCTGTTCCGGACTTATTTCCGGTATATCTTCACCTTCATGCTGACTTATGTAGTCCTTATGGTATTTATGTTTGTATATTTCTTTGTCTTCAAAATATACTTCACCTTTTGTTGGTTTTTCAAGTTTTACCAAACACCTTCCTGTAGTAGATTTACCACAACCGCTTTCTCCTACTAAGCCGATAGTCTCTCCTTTATATATATCAAAGGAAGCGTCATCTACTGCTTTAAGTATTTGACCTTCTTTAATTTTGAAGTATTTACTTAGGTTTTCAACTCTCATTAAAGGGTTATTTTCTTTTATCATAGTAGGTCACTCTCCTCGTAGGATTTTGCTTTTAGTTTTACATTTGGTGCCTGTTCGTGTTCCAACCAGCACAAGGTTTTGTGTCCTTTAGATACTTCATACTCTTCTGGAAGTTCTTCTA
>DPPH01000254.1:0-705 GCA_003539375.1 Clostridiales bacterium | reverse complement strand
GTCGGGAGGAGTTCCCAGTATTGGTGAAAGTTCGTCGTCTCTTTTTTTGTCTAATCCTGCAATAGAGGACAATAATCCTGATGTGTAAGGATGTCTAGTCTCGTAGAATATTTCATCGGCAGTTCCTCTTTCAACGATTTTACCACCGTACATTACCAGTACTCTATCACAAAGCTTCGCTATTACCCCTAAGTCATGGGTAATTATTATTATTGACATTCCAAGCTTATATTGTAGTTCTTTCATTAAGTCTAATATTTGGGCCTCAATAGTAACATCTAATGATGTAGTAGGCTCATCAGCAATTAATAGACTTGGTGAACATACTAAAGCTATAGCTATCATTACTCTTTGCTTCATTCCACCGCTAAATTCATGGGGATATTGTTCATATCTTTTCTCTATATTGGAAATCCCCACTAGCTTTAGCATTTCAACAGCCTTTTCCTTTGCTTGTTTTTTTGATATACCCCTACTATTCATCAATGCTTCCTCTATTTGCTTACCAATTTTCATGGTTGGATTTAATGAAGTCATTGGATCTTGAAAAATCATACCTATTTCAGTTCCCCTTATCAATCGCATCTGTTTTTCAGACATAGCTACAATTTCTTTATCTTTGTATTTGATAGATCCATTTTTAAAAAAACCCGGCGGCTCTGGATTTAGTCTCATGATGCATTGGGATGTAACACTTTTGCCACA
>DPPH01000080.1 GCA_003539375.1 Clostridiales bacterium | reverse complement strand
ACTTTAGATGATATTAAGCCTTCGAGTAGAAGATATCCTTTTGTAGGTTTTACCCTCTCTCGAGAAGTTGGAAATGAAATTCTACTTGTTGAAAGTTTAACAGTGGAAGACAAGGGGAAAAAACTTATAGATAACCTAACTTTTAGGGTGAACAAAGAGGATAAAATCGGATTTATTGGTAATGAAATTGCCATTACCAAATTCTTTGAAATAATAAATAAAAAGTCTGATGATTACGTGGGAGAATTCAAATGGGGACAGACAATTACAAGGGAATATTTTCCAAAGGATAATTCTGAGTATTTTGAAGATGCCAATTTTAATTTAGTTGAATGGCTTAGACAGTTTTCTAAAGAAAAATCAGAAATTTTCATCAGGGGATTTTTAGGAAAAATGCTTTTTTCTGGAGAGGAAGCAACTAAAATGGCCAATGTCTTATCTGGTGGAGAAATGGTGAGGATGATGTTCGCAAAGATGATGGTTGAACCATCAAATGTACTAATTCTTGACCAACCTACCAACCACCTGGATTTGGAATCAATAGAGGCAGTAAACAATGGATTGCTTTCATATAAGTCTAATATTCTCTTTACCTCTCTTGACCACCAATTTGTATCATCTGTAGCCAATCGAATTATTGAAATATTTGATGATGGAACTTATAGGGATGAATCAATAAATTATGAAGATTACATAGAAAAATACGTTAGACATTAAACAAAAATTAATCCCCTCCTAACATTTAGAGGGGATTAATTTTCACTATTCTTTTTTATCCTTCAATAATAAGTTATCTACAATGGTGGTGGCTTGCATAAGTCTCTCATTATAGTTACCACTTATTTCTATTATCTTATCACCATATCCGTATTCAATATACATGTTTTTTAGTTTTGTATGTAGGTCTTCTCTTACTTCAATACCTGAACTACGTCTGTATCCATCATCAACCCATTCCACATCAGGTTTAAAGAGCAAAACTAAATCATACCTATTTGGATCAATAAATTTATCTATTAAGTCACTCTTAGTATTAAGAAACATATCTAAATAAAATTGAGTTACTAATGCACCAGTATCAAAGAAAGTTACTTTATTTGCTGTTTTTAAAGCATGGTATTCTAACTCCCTTTGTAGATAAGCAATCCTTTCGAAATCTTCTACTGTATAGACATCCTCGTTTCCTCCCAAGTATTTTTCATTATAGTAACGTCCTTCTTCTTCTGTCCAAGATGTATGATATATCTTAGCTAGGTACTTGCTTATCGTAGTCTTCATACAACTTTCCGTACCACTTATCAGTACCTTTTTAGTAAAGAAAGGTCTTGCACTACCTAGTATATAGTCCCAATTCTTATAAGGCTCACTTCTTATTTCTGCAGCACTTATAGGATATTTCTTTATATTATAGTCAAAAATTTCATATTTTGCATTAGGAAAGTTCTTTTTATATTGTTCTTTGTATTCTATCTCTCCTCCAAATATAACATCAAATTCTTCTGGTATAAGTTTTTTCAATCTATTAGACCATTTTGTCCAATCGTATGGATATTCCTCTATCCCAGTTTCATCAAGCATTACTACTTTGATATGATCAAATCCGTAAAGTTCTACCGATAGCCATTTTGCTCTTGTCTTTAAATCCATAATCTTTAACCCATCTTTATCGCACAATCTCTTAGTTATCTTTGGATGGTCAGATACAACAACATATAACAATTCCGATTTTGTTGCTGCGTTAATTATAGAATTTAAATGTCCTCTATGAGGAGGCATGAACTTGCCAGGAAATACTCCTATTTTATACATAACTTCTCATTCTCCTATTATATTGATAACCCAATTATCAGAATTAAACTAATTATTTCACCTTCGCCCTTTGGGCTTGATTCAAGGGTGACTACCCCAATCTTTACTCCAGTTCTATGGTTGCCGGTGGTTTACTTGTAATGTCGTACATAACTCTATTAACATTGTCTACTTCATTTACTATTCGGTTTGAAATTTTCTCAAGTACTTCGTGAGGTATCCTAGCCCAGTCGGAAGTCATTCCGTCGGTGCTTGTGACAGCCCTAAGTACTACTGTATGGGTATAGGTTCTTTCATCACCCATTACTCCTACACTTTTTATTCCCGGTAGTGCAGCAAAGTACTGCCATATCTGTCCCTGTAAGCCAGCCTTCTTTACTTCATCCCTAAATATAAAATCAGCTTCTCTTACAATATGTAATTTATCTTCAGTTATTTCTCCAAGGACTCTTATACCTAGTCCTGGCCCAGGGAAAGGCTGTCTCTCAACTATCTCAGAAGGAATTCCAAGCTCTCTACCTACTTTTCTTACTTCATCTTTAAACAGCTGATCTAGTGGTTCTAAAAGTTCAAAATCAACATCTTCCGGCAATCCACCTACATTATGATGGCTTTTTATTACAGCTGCTGTATCAGTACCGCTTTCAATTACATCTGGATATATAGTTCCCTGAACAAGATAATCTATATGTCCAAATTCTTCCTTAAGTTTT
>DPPH01000097.1:1047-3330 GCA_003539375.1 Clostridiales bacterium | reverse complement strand
AAATGGCTCCACAACTGTGGGATGCTGTAAGATTTGATGTAGATATGAAAAACAAAACTGGACTCTACATTTTGACAGGATCTACTTCAGTTGATGAAAGTAAAATATCACACTCTGGGGCTGGTAGGATAAGTCGAATTAAGATGAGAACTATGTCTTTATATGAATCATTAGATTCGAATGGAAATGTAAGCCTGAAAGATTTATTTGATGGAAAAAATGAAATAGATGGAACTTCAAATTTAAACATCGAAGATATAGCAGAGCTTATAATAAAAGGGGGTTGGCCAGGAAATATTAACAAGCCATTAAAAGCATCTATGAGATCAATAGAAGGATACTGTGATATAATTGCAGCTTCAGAGATTCAAACTATAGATGGAGTAAAACGAAATGAAGAAACTACGAAGAGTATTCTAAGATCTTTAGCAAGACATACTTCATCAACAGCATCAGATTCAACCATATTAAGTGATGTTAAAGTTAATAATTCTTCAATTCATAGAAATACTTTATCAGACTATTTAGATGCATTGAAAAAACTATTTGTAATAGAAGATTTACCAGCGTGGAGTCCAAAATTAAGATCGAAGACTATAATAAGAACTTCTAACAAAAGACATTTAATAGATCCTGCCATAGCAGCAAACATGTTAAAAGCATCTCCAGAGGATTTAATATATGATATGAATACCTTTGGTTTACTATTTGAATCCCTAGTTGTTAGAGATTTAAGAGTATATACACAAGCTATAGGAGGAGCAGTATTTCATTATAGGGACAATACAGGACTAGAAGCAGATGCAGTAATACACTTAGATGATGGAAGATGGGGATTAGTAGAGGTTAAATTAGGAAACCACTTAATAGATGAAGCTTCAGAGAATTTGATAAAATTAAAAAAAATAATAGATACTAATAAAATAAAAGAACCATCCTTTCTAATGATAGTTACAGGAACTGGATACGCTTACAAAAGAAAAGATGGAGTAATAGTTGTACCCATCGGTTGCTTAAAGAATTGACAGAGAAGATTTTTATAGCTTGCTTTTTGAAAAGGCAAGCTTTTTTAGTTGAGAAAACAATTTTAACTAACCTGAAAACCTATTAAAACCTTACAACTGTACTAATATATGGTACAATAGTAAAGTAATAGAAAACCAAAAATAACTATTTAATTCGTAAGGAAGGTATAAATGATAGCATTCTTAATGACTATAGAAGATGAAGAAACAAGAAGTAAATTAGAAGAAATTTATAAACTGCATAAGAAGAAAATGTACTATACAGCGAGGGATATACTTCATGATGATTATGAAGCAGAAGATGCTATGCAGGAAGCACTAATAAAAGTATCTAAATATATAGATAAAAATATGGACCCAAAGTGTAACAAAACCCTGGGTCTTATTGTTATTATAGTTAGAAGCATATCTATAAACATATACAACAAAAGAAAAAGAAGAAAAACCATCGATATAGACGGATATGAAAATGTAATCCATGATGATACCATAGGAAATCCTCAACTAAACATAATAAGACTAGACGACAAAGAATATATAACAAAAAAACTATCCCAAATAAAAAAAGAATATGCAGACATACTTACACTAAAATACTACTACGGATATTCTAATAGAGAAATATCAGATCTATTATCTATAAAAGAAGGAAATGTAAGAGTAAGATTAATGAGGGCAAGAAATGCCCTTCACGAAATAATTGGAGATGAACCCCATGAAAAATAAAGAAAACAAAATAATAGAAGCCTACTACGGATACATAGGAGAAATATATGTAGACAGTATAGTAGATGAACTTGAAGAAAAAAATGAAGAAATTAAAAACAGAAACTTTCCTAAAAAACTTGATACTTGGGTAGAAGAATATATAAAAAAAGAAGAGAAAAAAGAAAAGAAAACAAAGTTAATAAAAAACATAAAAAAACAATCGAAAAGAGCAGCAATAATACTACTAATAATTATCGCCGGTATATCAACCCTAATATTTACAGTAGAAGCCATAAGAGTAAGAGTATTTAACTTCTTTATAGAAAGAAATGAAAGATATACAGAAATAAGAGTAGAAGAAGAAACCAATATAAAAACACCTGAACTTGATTGGGAAAACTACTATCAACCAACCTACATGACAGAAGGCTACTACTTTGAAAGTGAAGAAGATGGAGGTTTAATAAAGATACTTAATTATAGTGATGGGAAAAACCAGATAATAATAACACAAACAAACAATTCTGCAGGTATTCAAATAGATACAGAA
>DPPH01000097.1:0-760 GCA_003539375.1 Clostridiales bacterium | reverse complement strand
TTTTGGCATAATGAAGAGAAAAGCTTTACTATAACCGGAAACATAAAAAAAGAAGAAATAATAAAAATTGCAGAAAGTATAGAAAAAAATAAAAAATAATTAAAAAAAGTGTAACAGATTACCTCTTTAAATTGTTATATATAGTGAAGGCCAATTTAAGTAGGTGGATACAAGACGACTTTTAATCATGGAGGTAAGTATGAAAAAAATCAATCTAATAACATTAAGTGTAACAATAATATTAGTAATTTTGGTTGGATGTACTCAAGATATTGTAGTTGAAAAAGACAATTTATTTTCAGAAGGAGTAGTTGCAGTATCAGATTTAGGTGATATCAACTATATGAATCCAGAAGGAGAAGTAGTAATAAAAACCGACTATGCAAATGCATTTAATTTCTCAGAAGGACTTGCTCTAGTTCAAAAAAATGATAAGTGGGGATTTATAGACACAGAAGGCAAGGTAGTAATTGAACCAAAATACGAAAATGCAAAAAGCTTCTCAGAAAATCTAGCAGCAATAAAAATAGATGAAAAATGGGGATTTATAGATAAAGAAGGCAAAATAGTAATTGAACCAAAATTTGACTCAACCTTTAGCTTTAAAGATAATATTACAGCTATACAAATAGAAGATAAATGGGGATATATAAACTCAGACGGGGAAAAATTTATAGATGAAAAATACAATAGAGCATTTATTTTTTCAGAAGGACTTGCTCTAGTTCAAAAAAATGATAAATGGGGATATATAGACAAA
>DPPH01000199.1:10907-12811 GCA_003539375.1 Clostridiales bacterium | reverse complement strand
ATTAGGCCATGAATTTATAACATTGTATCCATCAATAAAAAGTATTTCTTTTAATTTAGGATTCATTTTCATTTCTCTTTTTTACTACTTCAAACATAAGTATCGATGCAGCATTTGACGCATTTAAGGAATTTATTTTACCTTTCATAGGTATTTCGATTATTATATCACAGTTTTCTTTTACTAACCTACTTATACCTGTGCCTTCGCTTCCAATTACTAAGGCTACTGGAGTATCATAATTTTCCTGATAGTAGTATTTATCACCATTCATATCTGCTCCATATATCCAAAACCCCTTATCTTTGAGGTTTTCTATGGTTCTATTTATATTTGTAACTTGAATAATATTAACTAGTTCCAATGCTCCAGCTGAAGTTTTAGCCACAGTTTCGTTTATCTGTGCACTTCTATGCTTTGGAATAACTACTCCGTGCACACCAGCACATTCTGCACTTCTAATTATTGAACCTAAATTATTAACATCTGTTATTTGATCCAGAATTATCAAAAAAGGTTTTTCACCATTTATCTCAGCTAGTTTTATTGAATCCTCTATTGTTTTATATTCAAAGTCTTTAGCTTCTACAGCTACTCCTTGATGTGATCTAGCATCGGTGATTCTATCTAATTCATCTTCTTTAACAAATATTTTCTTGATTCTATATTTATCAGCTAGCTCTTCAAATTTCTTTTTATCTGAATATTTTATATTTTTGCTTATATATATTTTGTAAGCTTTATTTGTTTTAATAGCCTCTATTACCGGGTTTTTACCTGAAATAACTCTCATAATATTTTCATTCCTTTTCTGAAGATAGTATTATTTCGAAAAATTTAAATATTCTATCTTTGTTCTTTTTTAAATATAGGTATCCTATTAAAGCTTCAAATCCTGTTGCATATTTGTAATCCATAAAGCTGGTATTTTTAGGAGGAATAGATTTGCTATTTCTTCCTCTTCTTACAATATCTTTTTCTTCATCTGTTAGTATGTTTTCTATTTCTTTCAAATACATCGCTTGTTTTTCAGCTTTCACAAATTCTACAGCTGATTTATGCATTTTATCTATAGTAAGTTCTTTATTTGTTATCAAATAAGTTCTGACTAGCAGCTCATAAACTGCATCTCCTATGTAGGCTAGCTGTATAGGTGAAAGAGTTCTGGTATCTACTTTATCTCCGTCTCTAAACATTTCTATCCTTCTTTATTATATTTTTTTCCACTTCATACCTTCTCTTGTATCTTCAACTTGAATCCCCAGATCCAGTAGTTCGTCTCTTAATTCATCTGATAGTTTGTAATCTTTGTTTTTTCTAGCTTCTTTTCTTTTTTCTATTAATTCTTTTGCTTTTTCTGATAAATCATCATCTTTTTTATATAATATGCCCAGAACATCTGCTAGTTCATTCAAAATACTCAAAGTACTTTTTACAGTTTCTTTAGAAGTAAATTCATCAAATTCAGTATTTATGTATTTTACCATTTCAAATAATGCTGAAACTGCATCTGCTGTATTTATATCGTCTTCCATAGCTTCTTCAAACTGATGTTTATAGTTGTTTATCTTATCTATAATATTTTGGTCAATATCTCCTGAAGAATTTTTTTCTAAATAATGTTCTAATGTTCTTTTCCCGTTGTAAAGACGTTCAAGAGAATTTTTAGCTTGTTCTATAGTTTTTTGACTGTAGTTTATAGGTTTTCTATAGTGACCTGATAGTATGAAGAATCTTATTACCTCAAGATCGTAAAGTTTGCTCACGTCTCTTACTGTAAAAAAGTTGTTTAATGATTTACTCATTTTTTTATCATCTATATTTAGCATTCCGTTGTGAAGCCAAAATCTTGCGAAAGTTTTTCCTGTTAAACTTTCACTTTGAGCTATTTCATTTTCGTGGTG
>DPPH01000199.1:6805-10634 GCA_003539375.1 Clostridiales bacterium | reverse complement strand
ATAGTATCTCCCAGGTATTTTCTAGACATCACTGAACATTCGATATGCCAACCAGGTCTTCCTTTGCCCCATGGGCTTTCCCAAGACGGCTCTCCCGGTTTTTCTTTTTTCCAGAGGGCGAAGTCCCCAGGATTTTTCTTTTCTTCATTTACCCCTACCCTTGCGCCGGAAATCAAATCATTTAAATTCTTGTTGGAAAGCTTCCCATAATTTTCATCTTTTGATATGTCAAAATAAACATTTCCATTTACATTATAGGCAATTCCCTTTTTCTCTAATGATTTTATAAATTCTATGATTTCAGTTATATTTTCCGTTGCTTTAGGATGTATCGTTTTTTCTTCATATATATTTAGAGCTTTAGAATCTTTAAGGAATTCTTCAATATACTTGTCGGCTATTTCTTTTACTGTAGTGTTTTCCTCTTGAGCTCTTTTTATCATTTTATCATCAATGTCTGTAAAATTAACGACATATTTGACCTCATAACCTTTGTATAAAAAATATCTTCTAAGAGTATCAAAAATAACCATTGGCCGAGCATTTCCAACATGGATATAATTGTATACAGTAGGTCCGCATACATACATCCTTACTTCATTATCATATAAAGGTTCAAAATCCTCTTTTGTTCTAGTTAAGGAGTTAAAAAGTTTCATTTTCTCACATCCTTTATTTAGTATAGTTCTTTAAGGTATAGTTTAACCTATCTATTATATTTTCTTTTCCTAATATAATAAAAGTTTTTCCCATATCAGGACCGTGAAGCTGGCCCGTGACTGCTCCTCTAAGAGGCATGTACAAGTTTTTACCTTTAGCGCCTGTTTCTTTTTGGAGCTTTTTGAAAATGTTTTTAGTAAATTCTTCATCCACTTCTTCTATAGCTTCAAGATTTTTAATAAATGCATGAATAAGGTCTCTTACTCCATCATTAGATAATACTTCCTTAACCTCATCATCAGCATTTACTTCTTTACCCATAAACATCTGAATATGAGAATCTATTTCTTCCAGATAACTTATCTTTTCTTTAACTAAATCAATTATTTTTATTAGCCAATCTTTTTTATTTAAATATTCTTCTTCATTTAATAATTCTTCTTTTACTACAAAGGGTTTTATAAGTTTGTACAATTTTTCATCATCATAGTTTTTAATGTATTGAGAATTTACCCAATTCAGTTTTTCAACATCAAAAACTCCACCTGTTTTAGAAACATTTTCGAAAGAAAATTCATTAATCAATTCCTCCATTGAAAATATTTCATTATTTCCCTTAGGACTCCATCCTACTAATGCTAAATAGTTAACTAAAGCTTCCGGCAGATAACCTTTGTCTTTAAAATCAGAAACGGATACATCTCCCTGTCTCTTACTTAATTTCTTTTTATCTTTGTTTAGTACTGTCGGAAGATGAACAAACTCCGGTACTTCCCATCCGAAATAATTATATAGAATTACTTGCTTTGGAGTTGAGGTTAACCATTCTTCTCCCCTTATTACATGACTTATTTTCATTAGATGATCATCTACTACTACAGCAAAGTGATAGGTAGGAAATCCATCGGATTTTATTAAAACTTGATCGTCTATTTCCTTGGAGTTGATAGCTATATCTCCTCTTATTAAATCCTTGAATTTTACATCTTCATCTTCAGGAATTTTAAGTCTTATTACATAATCTTTACCTTCATCTAGTTTTTTTTGTATTTCTTCTTGAGAAAGCCCTCTACAGTGTTTGTCATACATAGGAGTTTCTCCTCTTTTCTTTTGTTCTTCTCTAACTTTATCAAGTCTTTCTTTAGAGCAAAAACACCTGTAAGCTAATCCCTTATCCAAGAGCTTATTTATGTATTCCTTATAAAGGTTCAATCTTTCTGACTGAATATACGGTCCGTAATTACCTTTTTGAACTATTTTCCCATTCTCTAAAAAAACACCTTCATCGTGTTTAACTCCAGCCCATTCTAAAGATTTGATTAGGTTTTCTAATGCTCCTTCTACAAATCTTGATCTATCTGTATCTTCTATTCTAAGTATGTATTTCCCTTGTTTTCCTTTAGCATATAAAAAATCATATAAAGCCGTTCTTAAACTTCCTATATGTACGTATCCTGTCGGACTTGGCGCAAAT
Source organism: Clostridiales bacterium (assembly GCA_003539375.1). Classification (GTDB taxonomy): domain Bacteria; phylum Bacillota; class Clostridia; order Tissierellales; family Dethiosulfatibacteraceae; genus UBA8670. The sequence goes on along the minus strand of DPPH01000199.1, from coordinate 8,500 downwards.
CTTACTCTAGTATCCATATACTTCCTCCTGTAATTTTAATCATTTTATTATATAATAGCTTTTAAAATCTATCAAGGAAGTATGAAAGAAGAAATAAAAATATCTTGTAACAAAGCCGTATTAATTTCCTTTGAATAATATGATATAATAAAATAAAACTTAATAGTTACAAATTGAAATCTTATTAATTAAATCCAAATATTGTTTTAAAGAATCTTCTACAAATAATATAACATTTATAAGACAAAATAAAAGTGAGGTGCTTATGAAAAAATATATAGCTTTGATAATTTTAATTATGTTAATATTTCAAACAACAGTATTTGCTTTAGATTTAGGTAGAATTAATATAGATGCTATTAATATCACTAATGAACCCAATTACGAGTCAAAGGTGCTAGATAAATTAAACAAAAACGACCATATAAATATTCTTGATTCAACGGATAATTATTATAAAATTAAAGCTCCTTCTGGAAAGACAGGATGGATTGATAAATTTTTTGTTAATGTTCAACCTCAGAGATATTTTTTCAATACATGTGGTACTAATGCTAATCTTCGTATGTCTCCTACAACTAGTTCTAAAATTATAGGCCAGGTAGAAGATGGTGGTAAGTTGAAATATATAGATACCTTTCACAGCTGGTATGTTGTAGAATATAAAGGTATGGAAGCTTTTGTAGCAAGTTGGCTGGGAGATATTGTTTCCGATGGAAGTCATCTTGTTCACTTCATTGATGAACCAATTAATATTCGAACAAATCCTTCCCTGGAAGGAGAAGTAATCAGCCGGGGGTATAAATATGATGGTTATAAATACCTAGGTGAAGAGTATGGATGGTTCAAATTAGGTTTAGATGATGGAAGTCAAGGATACGCTGCAGGATGGTTGCTTTCTTTAGATAATAATTTTTATATTAATAATATACTATCTTTTAAAAATACTACTGATAATTTAAGATTAAGATCCGGCCCATCTTTAAATCACGAAATAATTACCGTAATGCCTAAAAATACAGAAGTTAGAGTTATAGAACTAGAAGGTGAGTGGAATAAGATAGTAACATGGGATGGTTACGTTGGTTTCTGTCATGACGATTATTTAGAAGAAACATTACCTTTATCAGGAAAAACTATTGTTTTAAACCCTGGACACGGCGGCAAGGATCCTGGAGCTATCAGCTCTTCGGGTCGATTTGAAAAAGATGTCAACCTTTCAGTGTCTTTTATGGTTCGAGATGTATTGGAAGATTTCGGTGCAAATGTCGTTATGACTAGAGATAAAGACACCTATATTTCTAGAGTAGCTAGAGCTAAAATGGCAGATGACTTGAATGCTGATATAATGTTTAGTATACATCATAATGCTCTAAATAATTCCAACTACTACGGTATGAGTACTTACTATGATACTAAAGGAAACAAAAGTGGAGCTGAAAGCAGTAGGTTAGCTGAATCAATTTACGATAGTGTCGTTGGAATAAACAGTATTTATAGGGACGGTATCTACGATAGAAATTTTGAAGTTTTAAGATCTACTAATACACCTGCTGCATTAATAGAAATAGGTTTTATGACTAATGCATGGGAAGAAAAAAATATACAAAATTATTCATTTCAACAGGAAGTAAGCAGGCAAATAGCTTTTGGAATATTAGATTATTTTAAAACAAAATAAAATTTAGGTTCAGG
>DPPH01000199.1:2832-6431 GCA_003539375.1 Clostridiales bacterium | reverse complement strand
CTATTTTTTCTTTACTTAACAATCTATCACCTCTATTATTTAATATTTCTAATACTATCTCTTTTAGTCAAAGTAAATGGAAGATCTATTTTATTTTCCACTTCTTCTTCACCTTCTATTTCTTTTATTAAGTTTCTTATAGCCACTGCACCGATATCGTAGTATGGCTCGCTTACTGTAGTTAAACTTGGTCTAATTATTTTGCTTTCCTTGTATCCGCCATATCCAACAACTGAGACGTCTTCCGGTACTTTTATTCCATTATCAAATAGAGCATTCATTATTCCGTAAGCTATTTCATCATTTGTACAAACTATAGCTGTATAGTCAAACCCTTTGTTTGACAATTTCTCACCAAATTTATAACCTTCTCTATATTTACGACCTTGTACTTCCAAAATTTCGTATATATCTATATTATTGTCCCCAACTGCATCTTTAAATCCCTGAATTTTTTCTGCTTCATAAGTGCTTTTTTCATCATAATCTGATACATATAAAATATTTTTATGGCCATTTTTAATTACATAATTTGTCATTTCATACATTGCTGATTTAGAGTCTATTTTTACATATTTTAATGAGTCGTCTATCAAATCTCTAGTAAAAAATATTGTAGGCTTGTTAAGTTCTTTTACTTTATCGATTATTTCTTTATCGTACTTGTACCCTATCATTATAAGCCCTTCAGCCTGTTTTCTATCCAATAGCCTCAGGTACTTCAATTGAGCTTCTGTGTCGTAATAGCTGCTGCATAAAAGTATATCGAAATTATACATTTTCCCTACTTCTTCAACACCTTTTACCATTTCTGCTACATAGGAACTGGAAAGATCATTTACTATTACTCCTATTAAATAGGACCTTCTAGTAACTAAGCTCCTTGCTACGTCATTAGGTCTGTATCCAGTTTCCTTAATAACCTCTAAAACTTTTTCTCTAACTTCCTTTGATACCGGCTTACTATCATTAATTACCCTTGATACAGTTGATATAGATACTCCGGCTAATCTTGCAACGTCTTTTATTGTAACCATAACTCCACCTCTTAAATTTATTTTCCTGTTTTCCTCTTAATTAATTATATACTTTACAGTTTATTTTGCAAGATATAATGTTATAATATAAAATATAATAGCATAAAAGGGAGGACCTAATGAAAGAAAAACAACTATCATTATTTAAATTATTAAAGTTTAACAAGAATCCTGATAAAGAGATTCCTGAAAACATCCATCTTGAAAAAAATCAACTCTGGTGTCCTTACTGTTCAAATATAGTAGTATTTGTAAGAGACAAAAGATTAGGAGTAAAAAAATGTCCAATCTGCAGTATTACAATTAATGATTATTGGGTTAAAAAAGTAAATCATTTAGTATAAATTATTTTAATCTATCCTCAATTATTTTTACTAAATGAGATGCTTTTTCTTCAATTTTTACCTGTTCCTTACCTTCTATCATTACTCTTACTAAAGGTTCTGTCCCACTCGGTCTTATATAAACTCTACCTTCTCCTGAAAATTCTTTTTCTATAATTTTTATTTCTTTATTTATTATTTCATCTTTCATATAATCATGTTTTTTACTTTCCTGGACCTTAGCATTTTTTAAAGTTTGAGGTAGATTTGTTAAATTTTCTGCCAATTGAGATGCCTTAATCGATTTCTTCTTGAGTACTTCTAAAAGTTTAACTCCAGTAAGCATACCATCTCCAGTAGTATTGTATTCTGTAAGAATTATATGTCCAGATTGTTCTCCACCTATTATGTAATCATTTCTTCTCATTTCTTCAAGAACATTTCTATCCCCTACCGTTGTTTTAACAATATTAATATTATTTTCTTTTAGATATAAATCTAAACCTAAATTACTCATTAGAGTAGCTACTAAGGTATCCTTATTAAGCTTGCCTTCTTCTTTAAACTCTACTGCTAGAGAAGCCATAATTTTATCTCCGTCTATTATTTTCCCTTTTTCATCAACGGCTATTACTCTGTCTGCATCTCCATCAAAAGCCAAGCCTATGTCTGCCTTTGTTTCTTTTACAAAAGTCATTATCTCTTTAGGATAAGTCGAACCACAGTTTACATTTATGTTTAATCCATTAGGGTTAGAATTTAATACATATACTTCTCCCCCTAGTTTATTAAAAATCTCCGGTGCAGCCTTATATGCAGCTCCATTACCTAAATCCAGGGCAATTTTAAGTCCTTGAAAATTTACATCTGCAGAATTTATTATAAAATCCACATATTTTTTATAAGCTTCAGGCATTTCTAATTTTTTACCAATATTTTCTTTAACAGGACTATCTTGTACTTTATCAATTAGTTCTTCTATTTCATCTTCTTCTTCTGGAGTTAATTTATATCCATTTTTGTTGAAAAATTTTATACCATTATATTCCACAGGATTATGAGAAGCTGAAATTACAATGCCTCCATCTGCCTCTAATTTTCTAGTAAGATATGCTACTCCCGGCGTTGGTATGATACCTACTGATATGACATCTACACCAATTGAATTTAAGCCTGCTGTTAATGCTCCTTCAAGCATATCCTTAGATATTCTAGTATCTGCTCCAATAATTATTTTACCTTTACCCTTTTTAATATTTTTGGATAAAAAATATCCTCCTGCTCTAGCAACTTTATATGCTAATTCTGGAGTAAGTTCTTTATTTGCAATTCCTCTAATACCATCTGTCCCAAAATATTTTCTCATTTATTTCTCCTTTTCAACTGTTTTTAAATATATACTTACCTTTGTACCTTTGTTTAGCTCACTATTTATATTAATTTTACCTTTGTGTTTTTCGATAATAAGTTTTGCAATACTTAATCCTAAACCAGTACCACCCTCTTGTCTACTTCTACCTTTGTCCCCTCTGTAAAATCTATCAAATACTTTCTGTAAATCTTCTTTGTCTATACCTATTCCATTATCTTCAATTGTCACCACTAAAAACTTTTTATCTTTTTTTAAATTAATATTTATTTTCCCATCATTTTTACTATATTTAATCGAATTATCTAAAAGAATATTTACTACCTGTCGGATCTTATTTTTGTCACCATATGTAAATATACTCTCTGCAATATTCTTGTGAACTTCAATGTTTTTTTCTTGAAATCTTACATCATATAAGTCAAGAATTTTATTTAATAGTCTAGACATATTAAAAGCTTCCATGTTCATGTTGAAGTCAACAGAATCACTCTTGGCAAGGAGAAGAAGTTCTTCTATTAAAATATTTAAATTAGTGATTTCATCATTTATATATTCAAACCAAATTTCATTGTCTTTTATTTTCGATTCTTTATCATAGGTAGCGGCATCTAAATTTGTTTTAATAACTGTTAAAGGTGTTCTGAGTTCATGAGAAGCATCTGCAGTAAAAGTTTTTTGTTTTTCCCAAGCTTCTTTAACGGGTTTAATATACCTACCAGCAAGAAAAAAGCTTATCCCGGAAAGGATTAATAACCCAACTAAACCACTATAGATCAATATCTTAAAAAGGTTATTTAGCAAAATTTCCTGCATTTCAATGCTTCGGTATACCTGTACTACACCAATCCTGTTAAAGCTCTTAAAAAA
>DPPH01000199.1:0-2639 GCA_003539375.1 Clostridiales bacterium | reverse complement strand
AAGCTCTTAAAAAAAGAAGAATAAACTCTATAATTTATTCCATCAATAGAAAGAGTATCGTATATTTCACTCTTGTTTTTTAAAGCATCAATAGCTTGAGACTTCATTTTATTCATTATACTAACGTCGTCGCTTTTAATATATTCAATATCTAGTTCTTCATTGTAGACAAAATAATTTATTTTAATTCTATTATCAAATTTATTTTCTATTGAAAATCTATTATTAAAAGGGGAACTATAGTAATATTCTCTCTCAAAATCTCCTGAAAAAATTACATTATAAGCACTTTCCTTTAACATAATATCTATTGACTTATCAAATTCATGTTTTGCAAATTGATAAATTCCTATAGACAAGGCTCCTAAAAGAATTATTAAAATTAAAAGTGTTGATAATGTAATTCTCAACCTTAATTTTTTAAACATATTATTTTTCTCCCAATGAATATCCTATTCCCCTAACAGTTTTTATTTCTACATTGCTGGATTTTAGTTTTTTTCTAAGATGATGTATATATATTTCTATATTATTTTCAGAAACCTCACTATCTAAACCCCATAATCTATCAATTATCTGATCTCTAGTGAAAATTTGGCCAGGTCTTTTTATCAGCATTTCCATGAGCTCTCCCTCTTTTTTAGTAAGGTCATGTTTTTCTTTGTTCGTTTTTAATGTAAAGTTTTTTCTGTCGTATTTTACATCTTTAAATTCAAACTCATTTCCTGTAAAATCTTTATCTTTTCTTCTACTTAAAGATCTTACTCTAGCTAAAAGTTCTTCAATTGCAAAAGGTTTTACCAAATAATCATCTGCTCCAAGATCTAATCCTTTAACCTTGTCTTCAACGGTATCCTTTGCTGTAAGCATAAGTACCGGTGTACCGTTACCTTTCTTTCTTATGCTTTTTAAAATTTCTAATCCACTTAATTTAGGCAGCATTATATCTAAAATAATAACATCATAAATCTCTTTCTCAGAATAAATCAGTCCCTCTTCCCCATCCTGAGCAATATCTATATTTATATTGTTTTTTTCAAATAAAAACTTTAAAGCTTTTATAAGCTTAATTTCATCTTCTACAATTAAAACCTTCATAACTACTCCATGTTCTTATTATATCTATCAAAACTTAATTTTTTCTTAAATTATTTCTTCCATAACCTTGGTTATTTCATTATAATCTTCGTTGTTTAGAAAATTTTCTCCAAAAGAGTCTAATTTCTGCATGAACTCTACCTTGCCATCTACCTTAACTCTTAGAATTTCCTGTATTTCTTCAATAGTTAGCAGGTTGCCTTTTTTTTCTTCCTTATCTATAGTTTTATTTACTATGAGGTTAACACTTTTTACATCATTGTTGATAATATTAAGCGAAGAAAAAATACATTTAACATTTTCTATCTTATTGTAAGTAAGCATGATCACCTGGTCTAGAATTTCATAAGATGCTGTTTTTATATCGTCTACCACTGTTGTCCCATCTATAATAATATAATCGTATTTTCCGTTACTTTCCATAAAAATCTTTTTCAAATGTCCTAAATCCAGTTCTTTATATTTTTCTTTGATTCTAGGAGCAGGCAAAAAGTCAAAGGTATAGTTTTCTTCTTTTATTTTGATTACCGCCTGTTCTAGGCTGCATGTGTCTTTAATTAAATCTACAACGTCGTATATTACCATATCTTTTACATCTAAAAAGTAGGAGCTATCCTTTTCACTATTAGATAAATCAACTAATAGAACTTTTTTTTCATTAGATAATTCCTTTGCCGTTATTAGAGAAAAAACTGTCTTCCCCTGCTTTTCTTCACATGAAGTTATCATTACAAATTTACTCATTTTTATTCCTCCTCTTCTTCCGGTTCAAGTTCAAAATATTCTCCAATTATTTCTCTAACCATTGGAGAAGGATATCTACCAGAACCACCTTGAAATATAACTGAAGCAACGGCTATTTTAGGATCTTCTGCCGGTGCGAAAGCAACATACCAACCAAAATCATTGTATCCTGTTCCTGTTTCAGGATTTATCCCATCTTTTTCAGCTGTACCAGTTTTAGCTGCTACAGTTATAGGAAAATCATTGTATATTCTACTATCTTCTGCAACTAGAATCATTCCTTCTGTAACATCATCTATGTATCCATAATCATTTAAGTTGATTCTTGTTTCTTCTCTTATAGGTTGGTAAAGTAATTCTCTTTCCAGATAATCCGTGCCTTTTTTTACGACACTTAGGTTTTTTCTGTAGCCTCCATTTGCTATTGTTGCTGTATATCTAGCCATTTGTAAAGGAGTATAGGAGTTGTCACCCTGACCAATGCTTATATTCATGGTGTCACCATAGTTCCAAATTGCAGAATTTAAATAAGTATATTTAATTATATCTGTGATTGGTATTCCGTAGTTGTTAGTTTTGTCAGGATTTATCCCTATGCTATCCAAAGCTTCATAAACTTCCTGTCTAGTAAGAGGTTCATCAGTTCTTACCCAAGATACTATTTCATTAATCAACTGTTCTTTTTCATCACTATTAAAAGTTCTTTCTTCCTTGTAAAATTTATCTATATTATCTTCTAGATATATCTCGAGATAATATCTTGCATTTGAAGCCTTAACGCTTGGATTTGGTAGTCC
>DPPH01000248.1:743-15346 GCA_003539375.1 Clostridiales bacterium | reverse complement strand
TGTCTACAGTACATTGAGCACTGGTCAGTTACTAAGAAAAGTACTCTATCAGGATATCTATGAGTCAATCCTTCCACTGGTGAATCTTCATCTTCACTTAGTGGGTCTGTCATGTCTGCTTCTCCTATATGAGTTTCTGCTATTGTAGGTACCGCCTGCATTCTGATAGGGCAAGTGTGATCTTCCTTATCCATTTGTGCTGCATAGTATGGTGTAATTCCCATTCTAAATTTATCAAGAACTTTTTTTATGTCCTCTTCTTCTTGTTTAGTTAAATTTATAATGTCTTTTAACTGGTCAACTGTATTAATTCTATTTCTTACCTGCCATTTCCAGTCATTCCATTCTTCTGCCTTTACATCTTTCCATAAAGGTATTTCATTGTAGTACGCCATTTTATCTCCTCTTTCCATGTAATTTCTATGTTTTTAATTTTTGTATTTTTTAAATACCAGTATGGGGATAAACCCCATAGCTGGTTAGTTTCTTAGTTGTTATTGTACTCTTAATATTTATGCGTATATTTCTTCGTATAATTCTTTTAGTCCCTTGCTTTCTCTCATTATTTGAAGAGAAATTTCAGCATGGTCTTTAGTATATCCGTTTCCTATTATCATATTTACGTCTTTACCAACACCTTCTGCTCCTAATGCTGCCTTAGTGAAAGAAGTCGCCATTGAAAAGTAGTAAACTGTTCCATCGTCTTTACATGATAATATACTAGACATTTCACAGTTAGGTCTACTTACGCAATTGATTACAAGGTCGCATAATTCTCCATTTGTAAGTTCGCTAACTTTTTCGTATACTCCTACTGCATCAGTAGCTTCTCCAACTATGTATTCATCTGCTAGGTTTAATTTTTTAACCTTTTCTAATGAACTCTCTCTATGAGCCATACATATAACTTTTCCAGTAATTCCAGCTCTTTTCTTTGCTTCATATAGGCATAGCATTCCTGATTTACCTGCTCCACCTACTACAAGCACTGTATCTCCAGGTTTTACTAGTTTAGCTGTTTGTGCTGGAGCTCCTGCTACGTCTAATACTGATAATGCTAAGTTTTCTGGCAAGTCTGTAGGAATCTTTGCATATATTCCGCTTTCAAATAATATAGCCTGTCCTTTTATATCTACCTGGTCTATATCTTTTCTCATTCCAATAATTTCGTCAATTCTTAGTGGTGTTAATGATAATGAAACTAAGGTAGCAATTTTATCTCCAACTTTAAGGTCTCTATCTTTTAATGCCGGTCCTATTTCTTTAACTGTACCTATAAGCATTCCTCCTGAACCTGTAACAGGATTTTGATGCTTTCCTCTTTCTGCTACTATACCCTTCATGATTTCTTTGATTTTTTCTTCATTACCTTCAGCCTGGTCTTTTATCTGTGTAAAACTTGCTGAGTCAACATTTAGTGTCTGTACGTCTATTAATATCTCATTGTCGTAAATTTCCATTGTGTTATCAACTTTTAATGCTGGTTGTGGTAGTACTCCTTTTGGCTCTAATACTCTGTGAGTTCCATATGGGTTTCCTTTTTTCATAATTAATACCTCCTAATATTTTTGACAAAACTTTTCTATATAAATATATTGCAAGTATTATGCCACAAATTTTTGTTTTATAATCCTTGCAATATCAATGGTTGTATTTTGTTAGTATAGTTAAATCATACTACATTGCCGAATTTTTATCAAGTAGGTTGCCAGATATTCGGCGATGTTGGTTTGTGGATAATTCTATGCTTAGCTACAACACTAATAAAAACTAGATATAATTATTCATCAGACGCTACATATTTTGGAAAATATTAAGAAACGCTCAAAGATAATTCGCAAACTCGCTTCGCTCAAACAATGCTCATAAAACATCTTTTACGCTTTTTCTATATTTTCATCAAAATATTCCGAAGTCTTCTTCATTAATTATATCTAGTTTTCATTTTTAACAATTTTCTCAAATCGCCGAAAGCTGACGAAATAATAATCTGTTTTTCTACTCAACCTTCAGCAACTTCGCATTCACAGCAACTATAACAGTACTTAAGGACATTAATAATGCCCCAACTGCAGGAGAAATTAATATGCCGAAACTATATAAAACACCCGCTGCTAATGGTATCGCTACTATATTATATCCTGAAGCCCAGATTAGATTTTGGACCATTTTTTTGTAGGTTGCTTCTCCAAACTTAATCAGTGAAACAACATCTTCCGGATTACTGTTGACTAAAATTATATCCGCTGTTTCAGCTGCCACGTCTGTACCGGAACCGATTGCTATGCCGACATCAGCTTGTGCAAGTGCCGGTGCATCATTTACTCCATCTCCAGTCATAGCTACAAATTTACTATCCTTTTGAAGTTCTTTTATTTTATCCTGCTTTTCATCAGGAAGAACTTCAGCGAAGTATCCGTCTAATCCCAGTTTTTCAGATACTTCTTTAGCTGTTTTTTCGTTATCCCCTGTAAGCATCCAGCATTTTATCCCATCTTCTTTTAATTTTTTTACAGCATCATAAGATTCTTCTCTTATCTGATCGGAAAGTCCAATCACTCCAATAACTTCATTTTCTATTATTAAAAATACATCGGTTGAAATAGAATTTTCCGGTATATCTTCGGGTTTTTCTATATTGTTTTCTTTTAAATATCCGGGACTTACAACTAATGCTTCTTTATCATTAATCTTCCCTTTTATTCCTTTACCTTTAATTGCTTGAAAGTCATTTACTTCAAACAGATCCATTTCTTTTTCTTCTGCCTTATTTATAATACCTTTAGCAATAGGGTGTTCAGAACCTTTTTCTAAAGAAGCTGCATATTTAAGGACTTCATCTTTTGAATAATTGCTGTCTATATTCTTTATGAAATCTACTCCAAATTCTCCTAAGGTAAGGGTACCAGTTTTATCAAAAACAATTGTATCTATTTTCCTAGAATTTTCAAAAGCAGTTCTATTTCTAATCAGCAGTCCATTCTGAGCAGATAGTGTAGTTGAATATGCTACTACTAAGGGTGCGGCCAAACCTAATGCGTGTGGGCATGTTATAACCATAACTGCAGCCATTCTTGCAATAGCAAAGGTAAAGTCTTTTCCTAATATTAACCAGGTGGCTAAGGTTGCAAAACCTACAGTTAAGGCTATTACCGTAAGCCAAAAGGCCGCCTTATCTACTATTGCTTGTGTTTTAGATTTGGATTCCTGTGCTTCTTCAACTAAGGTTATAACCTTTGAAAGATATGAATCATCCCCAGTATCTTTAACTTCAACTTCTAAGGAGCCTTCTCCATTTATTGAGCCTCCTATAAGCTTATCTCCTTCTTTTTTCTCTACTAGTTTTGATTCTCCCGTAAGCATAGATTCATTAACAGCACTACTTCCCTTTACTATTAATCCATCCGCCGGTAGCTTTTCTCCAGGTTTTATAAGGATTTTATCTCCAGAATTAAGTTCATCCACTGAAACATCTACAATCTCATCTTCACCTTTTATTAGGTGAGCTTCATCTGGAATTAACTCTGCTAATTTATCTAGTGCGTTTGAAGCACTTACTACAGACCTCATCTCAATCCAGTGACCTAAAAGCATAATATCTATAAGGGTAGCAAGCTCCCAGAAAAAGTCGCTTCCTTCTAATCCAAGTACCGTAGCTCCACTGTATAAAAAAGCAACGGTAATTGCCATTGCTATCAAAGTCATCATTCCTGGATTTTTTTCTTTCATTTCATCTATAAATCCAGTTAAAAAAGGCCAACCACCGTAAAAATATATGAAAGTTGATAAGCCTAAAAGGACATAAGAACTTCCTGTAAATTTTATACTAAAGTTAAACCAATCCTGTATCATAGGTGACAGCAAAAGTACTGGAACTGTAACTATTATAGAAATGAAAAATCTCTTCTTGAAATCTTCTATCATCATTTCATGGTGACTTTTACCATCATGGTCTTTATTATCCTTATTATGATTTTCATGATTCTCATTATTATTTTCCAAAATATAACCTCCTTATTACTCACTTATTTTTTATTTACCCGGATTTTTTATAAATTATGCTGAATTTTCAACATTTTAAAACATCTTAATATCTACTCTTTCAAAACCTTATTTTGATTATATTTTGTCAAATCGGGTATAATTATTATGTAATGTGTTTTAACATAAATTCTAAACTAGGCTAAACCGAATTGTATAACAATTAGTAATAGTATTTAAAGTAAGGAAGGGAAAATTATGAAAACCAAAAAAAGTCCAATGAAATTTTTATTAGTAATCATGATATTATCGTTACTTATATTTGCTGTTTCATGCAGCTCAGAACCTGAAACTCCAGAAGAAAATCCTGAAGAAGCAGTTGAACCATCTGAGGATGATGTTGATGATGGTGAAAGTAATGATGATTCTGAAGATGAATCGGAGGAAGAAACTGAAGAGCCTGAAGAACAGGAAGCAGAAGATGATAAAGATGCAGAATCGCTTTTAGCAAGTACAGAAGAACCGGATTCATATTATTACGAACAAACCATAACAAACGAAAGTTACGGAACTACTGTTCAGAAATACTGGTTTAAAGGAGATAATATGAAAATAGAAGGAGAACAGGAAGGACAGTCCTATATAGTAATATGGACGGAAGATTTTATGGCTAACCTAGACCCGGAAACAATGACAGCTTTTAAAACAAACTTTGGTGAAGATACGGAAGATATGGAAGGCATGGAAGGTTTTGGAGATAACTTTGATTTCGATGATGATTTTGGTGATGAAGTCGAAGAAGATGAAAGTATAACCTATATAGGGGAAGACACTATTAATGGAGAACCATGCTACGTATTTGAATCGGTTTTTCAAGAAAATAAAAATAAAGTATGGGTTCACAAGGATTACGGTATAACAATGAAAGCTGAGGTTACGGGAGAAACAGCCGACATGAATGCTGTTATGGAAATTAAGAATCTTGAAATTGGCGGAGTATCAGATTCTGAATTTGAAATTCCCGAAGATTATGAAGTAATGGAATACTAAAGCAATTCAATAAACATATATATTAAAGAGCTACTCAATTGGTAGCTCTTTTTTTCCTGCAACATTCAATTTCTTATATATATTTCTTAGATGTGTCTTTAAAGTATTGTCTGTTATGAAAAGTTCTTCGGCTATTTCTTGGTTTTTCTTACCCTTTATAAGGAGATTATATATTTCTATCTCCCTTTCCGTTAAAGTATTTACCTTTTTCTCAAATTTATTTTCCTCTTTAATCTTTACTACTTCTCTGTCTATAGTATCAAAAAGGTTAGGTATAACTAAAATTGTAACAAAAACCGTAGTGAAAGATACGGCTATAGTGTAAAGACCACCGTCAGGAGAACTGGAGAAAATAATTCCTAAAATTCTCCCAAAAAATACTGAGGTTAATAGAGAAATTAAGGCGAAAGAAGTAATCTTATAGGGCCTGCCGTAAAGGTGTCCAACATGTCCTACTACCGTCCAGATAAAAAGATCTCCTATACCAAGTCCCCATTGAAGCATAGTTTCATTTACATAAAAGCCAAGTTCGTTAATTCCTAATACCATAAGGGCAACATTAGACATTCCCAGCAAAAAAATTGCTATATAAAAAGATGATAGGTGGGATAATTTATCTGAAAATACTACAAGAACGATAATTGCCATAATATATGGAATTCTTTTATAAAAGATTATATGTTCTTCCATCTCCATAAATAGGGGTTCTATTAATTTGCTGCTTAATCCGTTATTTACATTAATTAGAAATAGTATGGCCGCTATTAATATGATTAGTTTTTTTATGTTTTTACTTGTATCAAAAGCATAATCGTAAGATTTTTCAAAGGTTAAAAAATTTGACGCTAAAAGGGAAAGGGACAAAACTACCAGCAGAGAATTCATAGCATAGGTTTCAAATCCAAGCTTTACCATAATATTTATCAAATAAAGTACTAGATTTCCTAATACAATAGTAAATCCCATAACCTTTATTTTATCTTTATAGCTTACAGAGATTGTAAAGAAATAACTCCAACCAATAACGAAAAGTACAGATGCTATTCCCATAAAGGTAAAAATAATATACCAGTAAGTCACACCAAAAAACAAAAGCAAGTTGCCAGCAAAACATACTACAATGGAATAAATAGTTAATCTTTTAGGATACTTTTCTTTTGTTTTTATAATGCCAAAAAAGACAAGAAAAACTATAGGTACACCGATGTAGGCTAGAGGATAATATTCTCCACTAAAATTGTACCAGTAGGATAGGTATTCATAAATTGGCCCGTTGTATGGAAAGCTTAACATCCATCCCAAAAAGAATCCGTAGGACAAGATTATGAAGATGTAATTTTTATTATAATCATTAAATATCTTTGATTTAACTAGCATATTTTCATTTTAACACAAAAAAACCACAATATCACCCTTATTTTTATGAAATTTAGTAGTATAATTAAAATAGGAAAAAATATTTCCATATTTAAATTTGTAAGGCATAAAATTAAAAATAGGGTTTAGGGAGAAAAATACCTGGAGATTCAATCTCCAGGTATTTTTCTTTTTTGTTATTTTAATCCAAGTTCTTTAAGTTTCTCTTCTTTAGGAATTCCTGTTTTCAAATCCCAATTCATACTTTCATAGAATTCTTCAAGCATTACTTTTGTATCTGCAACATGTCCTTTACCTAATCCGTCTGGTGCAGGTTCGGTGGTTAATCTTACTGGAAGCTTATCATCTTTAATATCAAATCCTTCTCTGTAGTTAAACATTCTTTCTAGATTTATTACCCTTTCAGCTGCTTTTAGCATATCTTTTAACTCTGCATTTTCTCCAGTAGCAGCATTATATAGTCCCGTCCATGTGCTTCCCTTTACAGCTAATGTTATACTTGCAAATAAACATACTCCTAATAGATTGGTAAGCATTGAAAGTTCCATAAATGGCTTAACCCATTTTTTATCCTTATCTTCAAATGGAGATACCTTATCGTTTATTCCAAGCTCCGGTTCTAGATAGCCAAAGGCATCAATTACTGAAGCGTAAGGTCTAAGATGATCTGCACCCCTAGGAGAAATCACATGGGATAAAGTTTCACCTTTACTTGCTCTTACCCCGCAGGATGCCAGTTCCATACCTTTGACTGTAAAAGTATATTTCTTTGCTTCATCTCCTATCTTTTCAGCTGCTAATGCTGAACCATCAGCTAAAACATCTCCGTATCCTTCTCTTTTAGCTATTTTTTCTACTATATCTACTAAGGCTTCAGCATTTCCGAATTCAAGTTTAATACCTCCGGTAGTATCTTCATTAATCAATCCTTTTTCATACCATTCCATTGCTGTAGCTACTACCTGTCCTGCAGATATAGTGTCCATGCCCATTCTATTGCAAGTGTAGTTTGCCATAGCAATAGCATTTAGGTCATCTATATAGCATTTTGAGCCGAAAGCTCCCAAGGTTTCATATTCAGGACCTCCACCGGATTGACCTTTGTACTTACCTTCTTTTATCTCTGTGTGTCTACCGCAGGCTATAGGACATCCGTAACAAGCCCATGGTTTTACATTTAAATTTTCATGATAAGCCTTGTGCCCTATTTTGTCCATAGCATCAAAGGTTGTATACTGCCAGTTTTTAGTTGGAAGTAGTCCTAATGCATTTATTGAATCCATAAAGGACGGGGTTCCGAAAGGTTTTAATTCTTCTCTTACAAAATCTTCTGCATCCAGTTCTTCCCTTGCTCTCTGACCAAATTCCTTCATCATATCTGCATCGGAATCTTCAAGTTTTTTACTACCAAAAACTGCTATAGCCTTAAGATTTTTACTTCCCATAACTGCTCCGGCTCCACCTCTTCCAGCTGCCCTGTGTTTATCTATCATAATAGATGAAAACTTGACTAAGTTTTCTCCAGCTGGTCCAATTTCAGCAATTCTTATTTTCTTGTTTCCGATTTCTTCTCTAATTTTTTCTTCCGTATCTTCTGTGTCTAAACCCCACAATTGAGATGCATCTTTAAATTCTACTTTTTCATCATCAATACTTATGTATACGGGGTTTTCACTTTTTCCTTCTACAACTACAACATCGTATCCTGCTTTTTTTATCATCGGAGCAAGATGTCCCCCTACATTAGACATGCCTACGGTTTTCGTTAGAGGTCCTTTAAATCCAATACATAGTCTTCCTGAACTTGGAGCTCTAGTTCCCGTCAAAGGTCCAACTGTAAATACTAATAAATTTTCTTCACTAAGGGGTTCCATTCCCGGTTTCAGTTCATCATAGAGAATTTTCGCTGCAAAACCTTCACCGCCAATAAAATCCTTATACCATTTGTCAGGTATATCACCTACCTTGAAATCTTTCTCCTTCAAATTAATCCTTAAAATCTTTCCTCTTTTACTCACAATATTCACCTCTCCTTAAATATAAATATTTTTAGTTGGAAATATAACGATGAATCTAACCTTCTATTAACCTCCTTTTTTCAAAAAATAAGCAAAGGAGCATATTCAAATAAATGAATATACTCCTTTGCAAATACGGCAGGCTGAAAAATTTCTTCTTCAACCCTTTCGTTCCACTTTCCCTATTTATGCCTATAATTTATGCAGGAATCGTAGAATCGGAGCTATGTATTCCTGTTAATTTTATTATATCATATTTCTAATCTATTATATAATTTACAAGTAATTTAATGGTGTTTTCCAGTCCTTCGTAGTGGGTTCTCTCCATCCCGTGAGAAGCATGGACTCCCGGTCCTATCAATGCACATTTTATATTGTTTCCTGCTCTTAAAGCTGCAGAAGCATCCGAGCCGTAATAAGGATAAATATCAACTGCATGGTTAAGTTTGTTTTCTTCAGCGATCTTAATAAGTTTATTAGTCATATCATAATCATAAGGTCCTGATGAATCTTTTACACATATGGATACGTCATTTTCAGTACAGGTTAGATCATCTCCTATGCATCCCATATCAACAGCAAGTAGTTCATCGATTTCTTCAGGAATATAGGAAGCACCGTGACCGACTTCTTCAAAGGTAGATATGAAGAGTATTAAATTGTTTTTAGGTTTTATATTTTCGGTACTTAAAATATGAAGCAGGCTCAACAAACAGGTTGTTCCACCTTTATCATCTATGTGTCTTGATTTAATAAAGCCTTTTTCTGTTAAGGTTGTTTTAGGGTCTATTGATATAAAATCTCCCGCTTTTATACCAAGTTTTTCTACATCTTCCTTATTTTTCACATTTTCATCCAGGCGAATTTCTAAATTTTCTTCATTTCTTTCTTTGTCCTTAGCGTCCTTATATACGTGTACAGCCGGTGATGTAGAAAGGATAGTACCGGTATAATCTTCACCTTTTCTAGTATGTATAGTACAGTATTCTCCATCTAGAGTCGGCATTAGATTGCCACCTATAGATGTAAATCTAATCATCCCAGTAGATTTTATAGACCTTACCATACCGCCTAAAGTATCAAGATGAGCAGCTAGGCCTACTGTGTAGTTTTTGTTTTCTCCTTCAACCTTTATATATCCTGCACCCTTTTTCGTGTATTCCAGTTTATATCCCAGTTCTTTAACTAGTTTTTCGATTTTTTTCATAATATTGTGACAGTATCCACTTGGACTTGGAGTTTTTAGTAAATCTTCCAAAGTATTAAGTACAAATTTTTTGTCTAATTTATATTCCATTTTTACCTCCTGTAATTTAATTGTTTATATTCTTATTATACAACATATATTTAAAAAAATAATAAAAGCCGGAAAACTTTTACAACTTAAATATAAAAAAATAAAATACCTAGTCTAGCATATTTAATTAAAGTAAATTAAAAAAAACAATTTTAAAAATGTTATTTAACTACAGTATTGATATTCTTTTCTTAAAGATATATAATATAGGTGTGCAGATGAAATGCACAATTTGCATGGTATCTCAATGGTATGTCCAAACAGCAGACCTTGAGGATTTCACAAAACATAATAATAAGTCACAGTTAAAAATAGTGTAGGTTACCTACACTATTTTTTATTATGTTTATGGTTGGATATCAAATTTTTTTATCCTGTATTGAAGGGTTTGTCTAGGGATTTCAAGCAATTCAGCTGCACGGGTTACATTGCCGTCGGTCTTGTTGAGGGCTGTAAAAATTAATTCTTTTTCTTTTCTTTCCAAAGCCTTGTTCAAAGGTTCTATTTTGCTACTTCCATTCGTTATAGGATTATCTTCTATAAAATGATAGGGCAGATGTTCTTCTCTAATTATGTCAATATCGTATATACTGCTTATACCCTCTATAACATGCTCAAGTTCCCTCACATTTCCAGGCCAATCGTATTTCATGAAAATATTCATAACCGTATCTGAAACTTCTTTGATGAACTTTTTGTTCTTTTTATTATACTTTTCTATAAAATAATCTAATAGTATAGGAAGGTCGTCTTTTCTATCCTTTAAATCCGGCACTATCATAGATATAACATTTAATCTATAAAACAAATCTCTTCTAAGCTGTTTTTTATCCAGTACTTCTTTAAGGTTTGAGTTGTAAGCAGCTACAATTCTTACGTCTACGTCTATAGTTTTAGATCCTCCGACCCTTCTAATTTTCTTATCTTGAAGAACTCTTAATAGTTTGGCTTGAAGTTCTAAAGGCATTGAGTTTATTTCGTCTAAAAACAAAGTCCCTCCATCTGCTAATTCAAATAATCCTGGTCTATCATTGGCTCCTGTAAAACTTCCCTTAACCGATCCAAATAGTATGCTTTCTAGAAGATTCGCTGGTAGAGCCGCACAGTTTTGTGCAATAAAAGGATAGTCCTTTCTATTACTAGCATTATGAATGGCATGTACAAAGAGCTCTTTGCCTGTACCGGTGCTTCCTCCTATCAGCACAGGAGAATCTGTCTGTGATGCTTTAAATGCCAAGGTTTTCAACTTAAGCATTTCTCTATTTTGACCTATTATATCTACAAAGGTAAAATTTGTACCGTTGTTTTTACTTTTTGATTTTTTGTTTTTAAATTTAGGTTTATATAGTTCCGATTGTAAGTCTACGATTTTTTCCGAAAGTTCCTTTACCTTGGTAATATTTTTTGATATTTCAATTGCACCAATAATTTTCTTTCCCGACCTTATCGGTATTGATGAATTTACCGTTGATATCTTATCCCCTTTATAATTTACAAACTCCTGCTCCTGGTTCATTATACTTGTTAGAGTTTGCATTGATTTTAGAATAGTACTAGTTTCAAAGGTTAAGGAAGGATATATTTCTAAAATATGTCTTCCTATAGCTTCTTCATCCTCTATCCCATCATGGACCCTAGCCGCTTTGTTGTAGTATACTATCCTACCTTTTTCATCTACTATCTGTATTCCTTCATCAATATAATCTAAAATATCAATTATAGCTTCGTAGTATTTTTCTTTCATTTTATCCTCCTGCATAGCCTCTATATCGGCACTCAATGCTTAATTTTCGGCACCACACCTATTAATTAAGAGCTTATTATCTAAGCTCTTAATTAATTTCTATATGCAAATTATTTATAGTCTTTTCTCCACCACTTAGGTTGAGAGTATATTCTAAATCTATATTACCTTTTCCTTCGTCATCTACTTCAGACTGGAATTTTGTAGTTAAAACCTCTAAGTTTAGCTGTCCATAAGGAGTAAGGTATGCACTTTTGTGTTTCTTTCCTTTTTCAAAGGTCATGTTTGAAGCACTAAGGCTTCCTGATTTTTCCATTGTAAGTACCTTTCCTTCCAGTACCAGTTTTGTCTTACCTCCACCTTCATCAGCTAATTTTGTATCTTCATATTCATAACAGTAGGTTCCATTTTTTTTATAGAAAATTCCTTCAGTAAAAAGTTCTATTTTCTCTCCTTCAGAATCATCGGTTTTTTGGATTCCTACCACTTTCATTCTTACATCTTTCATATTTTTCACCGCCTAACTAATATTTCTCTATCTCTACTTCCTCTACGTCTTCTATTTCCATGTTCAATATATTGCCCCCGATTCTTCTGAATTTTTCCGGTGCGTCGGACACGAAAAATTTCCTCACAGGGCTTTTTGAGCTTTTTCTTAACATTTTCTTTTCTACTAGCATTTCTTTCAGAGATTTTGCTGTTTCATAAGCAGGATTTATAAGGGTTACCTTATCTCCCAATACTTTATTTAATGTGTATCTAAGAAGAGGATAATGAGTACATCCAAGTACCAGAGTATCTACGTCGTGGTCCATCATTTCTATAAGGTATTTCTTAGCTGCCAGTTCAGCAACATCCGAATCTTCCCATCCTTCTTCTACTATTTGTACAAATAAAGGGCAGGGAGTACCTATTACACTAATCTCCGGATTTACTTCCCTGATTCTATCTTGATAAGCACTGCTTCTTACAGTGGTTGTAGTTCCTATTACTCCAACTTTATTGTTCTTTGTTTTTTCAACTGCTCCCTTTGCTCCAGGATCTATAACTCCTAGTATAGGAATTTCGAAATTATCCTGTAAATTTTTTAAAGCTATTGAACTTGCAGTATTACAGGCCACTACTATAGTCTTTATGTCGTACTGACTTAAAAATCTTACATTTTGCTGAGAATATTTTACTACCGTCTGAGGTGATTTTGTACCGTACGGTATTCTCGCCGTATCACCAAAGTATATTATATCTTCAAAGGGCATCTGTTCAATGATTTCCCTTAGTACTGTTAATCCTCCAACTCCAGAGTCGAAAACTCCAATAGCTCTTTTATCCATATTTTCTCCTTGTTATCATTAATCTTGTTGTAGTCTTAGTATATCAAAATTTCGGTAATTGACAAGTTTTTGTGGATGTTTGATATCTTAAAGACTAAGATTCTTCCTTCCATAAACTATTGCTCAGCTATTGTTTTACTACTGCTCAATAACTTCTCTACATCCTTCACTTCTAAAGGTTTACTAAACAAATACCCCTGACCTAAATCGCATCCTAAAGTCTTAAGTATTTCAAGTTGTTTTTTAGTTTCTATCCCTTCAGCTACCACCACAAGATTTAGACTTTTTGACATAGCTATTATAGATTTAACAAGATTCTGTCTTTTTTTCACAGAAACTATATCATCTATAAAAACCTTATCTATCTTTAACTTATCAAGTTCAAATATATCCAACTGGCCTAAAGAAGAAAATCCCGTTCCGAAGTCATCCATAGATATTTTTATACCGAGTTTTTTCAATCTTTTGATGTTTTTTATAATCAAAGGAATATCTCCTGATGAAACACTTTCGGTGATTTCAAATTCTATTAAATTAGAATCAACATTATTTTCTTCTAATATCTCTTTTACTTTGTTTGAAAAGTTTAACAGTTCCAGTTGTTTAACAGAAACATTTATGGAAACCGGTAAAAGACTATATCCTGACCTTTTCCAGCTATTTATCTGTTTGCATACTTCTCTTATTACCCATTCTCCAATTGATATAATGTAACCAGTATTTTCAGCAATGGCTATAAATTTACCCGGAGAAATATTCCCAATAGATGGATTTTCCCACCTTAAAAGAGCTTCCATTCCTAGGACAGTATTATTATTTATATCAAAAATAGGTTGAAAATTTAAATAAAATTCATTGTTTTTTAAACCACCTGCCAAATAATTTGCAAGATAAAACTTTTCTTCTATTGCTTCTGACATTTCTTTAGAATAATAACATATGCTTTCATTAACTTTATCTTTAGCCTTGTACATAGCAATATTAGCAAACCTTATTAACGTTTGAGTATCTTCGCCATCTCTAGGATATCTACTTATTCCTACATTGAAGTTTAAATGAATTATCGTATTTTTTATTTTGTAAGGTTTTCTAATCTTTCTTATTAGTTTTTCTAGTAAGTTATCAACTCTATCCTGTGAAATATCTTTGCAGATTAATACAAACTCATCTCCTTCAAATCGAGAAACTAAACATTCACTGCACATAAGTGATTTAAGTCTTTCCGATAATTCAATCAAAACCTTATCTCCCACCAAGTGGCCAAGAGAGTCATTTATTTCCTTAAATCCTTCTATATCTATAACTGCAAGAGTAAATATGGATGTGTCATCTTCTATATATTTACCTATTAAATTTAAAAAATAATTTCTGTTGTAAAGGCCTGTTAGGGAATCTTTTTGCTGAAGTTCACTCATTCTTATATCAAGTTTCTTTTTTTCAGATAAATCTTTAAAAATTCCTACATAATGATATTTATCTTTAAAGTCTCCTTTTATTTTCTTAATAGTCGCCCAACCAGCAAAAATATCACCCTGTCTATTTCTATTCCATATTTCTCCTTGCCAACTACCCTTGTCATTAAGGTCTTTCCACATCTTTTGGTAGAAATCTTTATTATGTATCCCGGATTTTAAGATATTCATATTCTCTCCCTTTACATCATTCAAGGTATATCCGGTTATATCAACATAAGCTTTATTTATCCATTCTATATTACCTTTACTATCAGTAATTACTACTCCTTCTGAGTTGTTTTCCATAATTTTTCTAAATAAAAGCAGTTGTCTTTCACGAGCCTTTTTTTC
>DPPH01000248.1:0-518 GCA_003539375.1 Clostridiales bacterium | reverse complement strand
TGTCTTTCACGAGCCTTTTTTTCAGTTATATCAGAGTAAATTACATAAACTCCTTCCACAGACTGGTGGTACATAATAGGATAACCTAAAATTTCAACTTCTATTAGGGTCCCATCTTTACGTCTTCTAAGTCCTTCCTGTTTTACTATCTCTCCCTTATATGCTAAATTTATATTAGTGTCAACTTCTTTTTTTCTTCCCCAAGGAGATACTAATGGGTTTATATGGCGTCCCTTTATTTCTTCTAATGAATACTGAAAAAGCTTTATAAAATCTTCATTGGCATTCATAATTTTATGTTCTTTATCTAGTATTACTACAGCAAAGGGAGATGCTACTAAAAGTCTTTCAAACATCAATTCCTGTTTAATTTTATCTGAAATATCGTATATTATAGAAAAGAGGAGTTCCTCTTTGTGAGTTTTTACGGGAAAGCTGTGAACTTCCACATCTCTTTCTTCACCAGTGGCAATCTTGTGGATAAATTTAAAATAGTTTCTCTTTTCCCTTGCTGCCAA
>DPPH01000106.1 GCA_003539375.1 Clostridiales bacterium | reverse complement strand
TTATAGGGACTTTAATAATGGGTAGAAGATGGCAGTGTTCAACTATCTGTTTGTTTAATGGGTTTGCTGCTGAGGTATTTGATCCAGTTATACCTTTAGTTGGTAAAAAGAAGAAGTTAGGGAATGGAACCCTTAAGATTTTCTATTTTTTCAAATGGATATTCTTTGCTGTGGCAGTATTTTTTACCCTTTACTGGGTATTACATATAGTAGGAATATATCTACCTGGAGATCCTAAAACCTGGGGAATGATTGAAAACTATAAATATTTATCCGGGGAACTGCTTATGGCTATGTTCTTTTGGGTGGCTTTCATTGGTAGGGGATACTGTTACTACTGTCCTTTAGGAACTGTAGTAGGATTTATAAGTAAAATATCAAAACAGCAGATAAACACTGATAATACCAAATGTATTAGCTGCGGTAGGTGTGATGATATATGCCCGATGTCTATAAAAATTAAAGAAAAAGCAGAACTTGGAAAACCTGTAGTAGATATGAACTGTGTAGGCTGCGGTAGGTGCGTTGACAACTGTCCTACGGGAACATTATCTTATTCAACGAAATTTTTAAATATTAAGAAAAAAGACTGAAACCAAAATAAAGGTGGTGGAGATTATGAATAAAAAAAGAATGTTAGTGAGCTTAGTAACTGGAGCAATTCTGGGAGTGTTTTGCATAGTAGGAGCTTCCATTAGGTCGGGAGGAGAGGCTAGTACCTCTTTGCTTTTCGCTTTATGGTATAACAGAATAATCATGGGATTAGTAATTGGTCTGAATATTAGTAAAAAAGATCTACCCAGCATAATTATCAGAGGAGCATTTTTAGGATTAGTAGTTTCCTTTGCATATTATGCTTCTACAGGATTTACTGATATTGTAAGTTTTTTAGCAGGGATAATCTACGGTATAATAATAGAATATGTGAATTTTAGGGTTAATAAATAGTTTATATCTAGTTCTTATCCACAAAGAAGTGTTTAAATTTCTTTGTGGATTTTTATATTCACTTTTTTAAAAATTTGATATAGAATATTACAAAAGATTAAAAAACGAAGTTCAACTTGAGCTGATAGGAGAAGTTAATGGATTTTAATGTAGAAAAATACAACGAAGATATAATAAGAGAAACTCGGAATTTAGTTAGGATTAAAAGTGTTAAAGAACCAGGAAAAAAAGGAGCACCCTTTGGAGATGGTATAAGGAAAAGTTTAGACTATACTTTAGACTTATGCGATAAGTTAGGATTTAAAACTAAGAATCTAGATGGATATCTAGGATATGCAGATTATGGTCAAGGTGATGACTTGGTTGCTATACTAGTTCATTTAGATGTGGTACCTGAAGGTAATGGATGGACAAAGGAACCTTATGGTGGAGAAGTAATAGACGGAAAAATGTACGGTCGTGGGGTGAACGATGATAAAGGTGCAGCTATTTCATCTATTTATGCGTTAAAGAGTATTATGGATAGTGGTTTGAAGATGAATAAAAGATTCAGGATAATATTTGGATGCGATGAAGAACAGGGATGGGATGATATTAAATATTATTTAGCCCATGAAGAAAAACCTACCTGTGGATTTTCTCCTGATGGTCCTTTTCCAATTGTCAACACCGAGAAAGGTATATTAAGGCTTAAATTAAAGAAAGACATAGGAAGCCAAGATAGTTCAAATATAAGAGTAATATCTTTAGTAGGTGGAGATAGACCTAATATGGTTCCTGAAGAGGCTACTTGTTTACTAAAAATTAATAAATATACAAACAGTGTAAAAACATACTTAAATAATTTTACTGAACATAACCTTGAAATTACAGAAAATGAGGATGGAATTTCAATAAGAACCAAAGGAAAATCAGCTCATGGAAGCGAGCCCTATTTAGGTGTAAATGCTATTGTAAAGATGATAAGTATTTTAACTAATTTAAAAGATATTGATGAAGATTTATATAGTTTTTTAAATTTTATAGACTCTTATATCGGTAGTGATGTAAAAGGTGAAAAATTTAAGATTGATTTTCAAGATGAAGTGTCAGGTTTACTGACATTGAATCTAGGAGTTTTAAATTATGATGGGAAATCAGTACATGTAACTTTAGATATTAGATATCCTGTAACCTTTCAAGGAGATTATATAGTTAGTAAGATTACTGAAAAAGCTTTAAAGAATAATATAAAAGTAGAGTTACTTGAAGACAAAGAACCCTTATTTATTGATGAAGATAATCCCTTAATACAAAAATTAAAAAATGCTTATGAAAGGGTAACTGGTAATAAAGCAGATCTTATATCCCTTAAAGGTGGAACATATGCTAGAGCTATTGATAATGCAGTGGCTTTTGGCCCTATAATGCCCGGTAAAGAAGATACTGCTCATCAAGAAGATGAATACCTAGAAATCGATGACTTATTAATCAGTGCTAGAATATATGCTCAGGCAATATATGAATTGAATAATAATTAAAAACATCGTATAAATAATTAAAAATACCTTGATTTATTTCACCATATAATTTAAACTATTATAAAATGAAATATATTGAGGAGGATAAAATGTTAAAAAATAAAAAAATAATAATGTTCTTAGCTTTAATTCTAGTACTGACAACTGCTGTAGTCGGATGCGGTACTGATGGGGAAGTTGAAGAACCTGAAGAAAATGAAGAAGCCAATGGTGATGAAACACCGGTAGACGAAGAAAAGACGCTGGTAATAGCCATGCCTGAGGAAATTGAAGGGACAGATGTTCAGCAGGTGAGATGGGATAACCTGGTACATAATTTACTATACCAACC
>DPPH01000041.1:11775-12206 GCA_003539375.1 Clostridiales bacterium | reverse complement strand
ATTGGAGTTTCAAGGTAATTATGGATTACTGTACCTCCAGTATGGAGAGCCTGGAGTTTATGCTGGTGCTTGTAGAGCATGTCTATATTTTCAACTTCCTTTACAGGAAGATGACAGGAGTTTGTATAGTAAGGGGCATTATCACCTTGGGTGTATATTTTATCTCCAAATAGTTCTTTATCTTTTTTTGCTAGCTTGTATGAAGTACTTTCTGCAGGAGTTGCTTCCAAGTTGTAGAGATTTCCTGTTTCTTCCTGAAAATCTTTTAACTTATCCCTCATAAAAGTTAGGACGTCATACGTAAGTTGGTAACCTTCTTCTGAAGCTATACCTTCACCTAAAAAATTCATACACATTTCGTTGGCTCCTAAGTATCCTATAGTACTGAAGTGGTTGTCTAAGGTACCTACGTACTCAGTAAATGCCGGTAG
>DPPH01000041.1:11081-11410 GCA_003539375.1 Clostridiales bacterium | reverse complement strand
ACTACTCCTATAGAGCCGGTCTTTTCGCCGGAGCCAAATAGACCACCGTTTCTTTTAACTAGTTCTCTTTTATCAAGTCTAAGTCTGCAGCACATACTTCGGGCATCCTCCGGATTCATATCGGAGTTGATGTAGTTTGCAAAATAAGGAATGCCGTATTTACCGGCCATTTCCCAAAGGAGTTCGTTGCTTTCATCCTCCCAGTCAAATTCTTTGTGTATATTGTAGGTTGGTATTGGATAAGGAAAAGGTGCTCCTTCTGCATCTCCTTCAAGCATTATTTCGTAAAATGCTTTATTTATCATTTTCATTTCATCTTGACAGTCTCC
>DPPH01000041.1:0-10767 GCA_003539375.1 Clostridiales bacterium | reverse complement strand
GAATTTGAATTTATTTGGAATATAAATCCCTGCATAGCTTGGTAAACTTCTTTGTAGCTTAGGTTTTCTTCTTTGACAAAAGGAGCCGTCAAGGTATCGAAGGAACTAAAAGCTACAGCCCCCATGATTTCATTTTGGTATATTGTAATCAGGTTTGCTACCTGAGCTAAAAGACTTCTAAAGTGCTTTGCAGGTTTGCTGGCAGGTATGTTGCTTATACCTTTTATCCCTTTGATGATTACTTCAAGAAGGGAGTATCCACAGCAGTAGATGGTTAGACCGCCTAAATCGTGGATGTGGTAGTCACCGCTTTCAAGACCTTCTCTTATTTCCTTGTTGTAAACTCGATGGACCCAGTAATCTCTTGAGGGCATTTCTGTAATGAACCTATTTAGAGCGCCGTAGCTATAGTGGGCATTGGAGTTTTCTTTAACCATCCAATCTTCTCTATTTATGTAACTATCTATTTTATCCAGGTAGTATTCCCTTGCTTCTTCTCTTTTTTTTCTATGTTCTTCTCTGTACAAGATATATCTTTTAGCAGCTTCGTATCTGTCATATTTCATCATTAGTTTTTCAACCAAGTCGCTTATATTCTCTACAGTGTAAAGTCTGTCTGCGTTGATTATAATGTCGTAAATTTCCTTCTCGATAGTTTTAGCTGTTAAGTTATCAACTCCATCAGGGCTTTCATACATTGCGCTTTCTATAGCTTTTGTTATTTTACTACCATTGTAACTTACCTTTGTACCGTCTCGTTTGATGATTTGTAGTTTACTCATATTATTCCTCCAATTTAATTTATTCCATTAAAAAAACTGCTTTTCAGCAGTACTAAGGAAAATATATAAGCAAGTAATATTCTTTAAAAATATATTTGCTCTACATTAACCTACTTCCCACCGAAGTCGTTATGTTTTCGTTTATAGGCAGGTTTACTGACTTATAGATCGTCTTACTTTTCTTCCCTTCCCAATTGATATCAGTGGATTTGAAGAATTTCATCCTTAAATACAGTAGCGGGGGCTGTAGAGGAATCTAACCTCTTTCCCTTTTAACCTTTTGAAGTAAAAGGCACCTAAAAACTTATGAAATTATTGATTTAATTATATGACTATATCTGATGACAGTCAAGGGATATATAGGAGCTTTCTATGATTAATTTGACTAAACCTAGGAAATTTCTGGTATAATTAATATAAATACCAAATACGATTTGAAAGAGGGATAAAATGAGTGAAACATATAAAAGGAAAAGAGGGATAAGATGAATAATAGCAGCAAAGTAAAAAAGGGACAAGTTGTATATTTTTCCCATGGTGGAGGACCATTACCTATACTGGGAGATCCAACCCACAAAAAAATGATAGATTTCATGAAGGATTTACCAAGTAAAATAAATAGACCAGAAGCTATTATTGTATTTAGTGCCCACTGGGAAGAGGACACAATTAGAATTCAAAGTGGAGAGAAACCGGATATCATGTATGACTACTACGGATTTCCAAAGGAAGCATACAGTTTAGAATATCCTTGTGTAGGAAATAAAGAGTTGGCAAAAAAAGTTTCCATATTACTTAATGAAAGTAATATAGAAAATATTATGGATCAGGATAGACCATACGATCATGGTTCATACATACCCTTAAAGATGATGTATCCTGAAGGGGATATACCAGTAATCCAGATTTCATTAAATCACAACTTAGACCCTTTAACTCATTTAAAAATAGGGAAAGCTTTAAAACCTTTACTTGAAGAAAATATTCTTTTAATCGGTTCGGGTTTTTCGTATCATAATATGAGTGGATTTGATTTTCAGGGGAAAGATAAAAAAGATTCTATGAATAATAAATTCCAAGATGAACTTATAAAGCAGTGCTGCCTTGAAAAAGACTACGATAAAAGATGGACTAGGTTTTTAAACTGGGAGGAGTTTCCTGGAGCTAGATACTGTCATCCTAGAGAAGAACACCTATTACCTCTACTAGTTTGTGTTGGTTTATCAGAAAATAAGGGAATAAAAATTTTTGATGATTACATTTTAGGTAAAAGGGCTACAGCTTTTTTATGGTAGGATAGATATATTATTGTTATAGCTTTTAGAAATATGAAAAGAGGTAAGGATTATGAGTAAATTTTTCCTGATTTTTTTATCTTTTACACTAATAAACACCATGACAATTTTTTCAAGTAGAAATATGCAGGACCAACCTATTGTAGAAGAGGTTGAGGTAGTTGAAGAAAGCCAAGATGATGAAGAGACAACTACTGAAGAGGAAGTAGAGGAGGTTCCAGTGGAAGAAACCACTGACGGAACTGAAAACACTACAGAATCTACAATAGATGATCAGGTTCCAGAAGAGGATAATCAAAATGAAAATTCGGAAGAAGAAACACCTGAAGAAGAACCAGAAATACTACCGGATATGGATATTGAACTTACGGATGAAGAAAGGGCTCTGGTATTTAAATACATCGGTAAGATAGATATCGAATATTTGATGGGCTTATCAAGTGATGGTATAACTGAAGATGAAAACTTACTTATAATAGACCACCTTAAAGAAAGATTAACTGAGGAAGAATATGGAGAAGTAGAAGATTTGATTATTAGATTTTTGAATTCCATGGAATAAGTAAAAGATAAGATTTTTAATTTGAGGGAGGAACAAATGAATACTTTAGAAATTCACAATGACATTGAAGATTACAAAGAAGCGAGTATTAAAACCTTGATA
Organism: Clostridiales bacterium; assembly: GCA_003539375.1. Classification (GTDB taxonomy): domain Bacteria; phylum Bacillota; class Clostridia; order Tissierellales; family Dethiosulfatibacteraceae; genus UBA8670. The sequence continues at coordinate 8,026 of DPPH01000041.1, read as the reverse complement.
GATTTTGTAAAACAACCAAGCATAAGTAGAGATGTGGAAGCAGTTGAAAAATGTTCTCGATATTTGAAGTCTTTAATGATGGATTTAAGCATTGATACAAAGATTTATGAAACTGAAGGTAATCCTGTTGTTTACGGAGAGGTGCTTTCTCATAATAAGGATGCTAAGACTATACTTTTTTACGGCCACTATGATGTTCAGCCACCAGACCCATTAGAAGAGTGGGACTCTCCTCCCTTTGACCCAGTAATTAAAAATGGAAGACTGTACGGAAGAGGAGCAGCAGATAATAAAGGACAACTTTTAGCACATATTTTAGCAGTTAATACTATCTTAAAAAAAGAGGGATCCCTACCTTTAAATGTTAAGTTTATATTTGAGGGAGAAGAAGAAATTGGAAGTAAGTCTTTGACTAAGTTTGTTGAAAACAATAAGGAACTTCTCCAAACTGATGTAGTTATAACATCTGATGGACCTAAACATGATAGTGGAGCACCTATGGTTGTTTTTGGAGTTAGAGGAGTTATGAATTTTGAACTAGAACTAGAAACAGCAAATTCTGATAATCATTCAGGAAATAAAGGTGGAGTAATCCCTAATCCAGCATGGATATTAAATGATTTACTGCATACCATGAAAGATAAAGATGATTATGTGACAATAAAAGGATTTTATGATGATGTAATCAAACCGACTAAAAGAGAAGTAGATTTGATAAATGATTTACCTTTTAATCCTGAAAATCTTGCGAAAGTTTACGGAGTAGAAAAAATAGAACTAGATAAAAAAACTTTTTACGAGAGACTTATGTTTCTACCAACTTTAACAATAAATGGCTTAGTAAGTGGACATACAAATGAAGGAACAAAAAACATAATACCTAAAAAAGCTACAGCTAAAATGGAAGTAAGAATGGTAAAGGACCAAAATCCTGAAGATTTGTTTAAAAAGATAAAAAAGCATGTAGAAAAAATTAATCCAGATGTGAAAGTTATACAGCAGGAAGAAGATATGTATCCATCAAGAACATCTTCTGAATTACCAATTTCTGAAGATGTTATTGAAGCTGTAAAAAAAGCCTACGAGATGGATCCTATTATTTTACCTTCAATGGGTGGTAGTTTACCGGATTATATATGGACTAAAATTCTAGGCAAACCTTCTATTATGGTTCCTTATGCCAATGCAGATGAGGCTAATCATGCTCCAAATGAAAATATGGATTTGGATTCTTTTATGAAAGGTATCCACTGCAGTGTTGAAATAATAAATGGACTGAGATAAATGATATACTATAAATAAAGTAAATGTTAATTCGAAAAATTTTATAATAAGAATAAGAAAATTGTGAAAAAGAATTCGGGAGGTACTATTGAATAAAAAAGTAGTTATAAGAGAACTAAAGAAAGATGAAATAAATTTGCCTTTATTTTCTAACTTTAATAGATATCAAGAAGTAACAAAATGCTGGCGTAAAATAGAAGGTGAGTGGAAGATTAAAGAGATTTCCTTTGTTGATAATTGGGATGAAAACCAATATAAGGAGCTGGTAAAATATTTATTAAACACTGTAGATACCGGTGGAACTGTATGGGGAGTATTTAAAGAAGAACTTGTTGGATTTGCATCTCTAGAAAATGAGTTTTTTGGAAGCAAAGATCAGTATTTACAGCTTTCCAGTATTCATATTTCTAAAGAATCAAGAGGAGAAGGCTTAGGAAAGAAGTTATTTAAAGAGGTTGTAAAGAAAGCAAAGTCTATAGGGTTAGAAAAAATCTATATTTCTGCTAATTCCTCTATAGAAACAATAGCTTTTTACAAATCTTTAGGTTGTGTAGAAGCTAAAGAATACAATGATAGATTGGTTGAAGAAGAGCCTTGCGATTGCCAGTTAGAGTATGTAATTAAAAAGGAGAATTAAATCATGGAAGATAAAATTAAAGAATTCACAGAGTTCTTAAATAAAATAGATAATTTAAAAAACAGAGAGAAATTGGAAGAAATACTAGTACACATTTCAGAAACTTTCCCTCAATTGAAAAGAGAAATAAAGTGGAATCAACCTATGTTTACACATCACGGTACTTACATCATAGGCTTTAGTACAGCCAAACCTCATATCGCTATATCTCCAGAGAAATTCACCCTTGATAAATTACGTGAAGACATCGAAAAATCAGGATATACCAGCAGTAAGATGATCTTTAGAATAAAGTGGACCGATGATGTGGATTACGACTTACTTGATAAAATGATTGCCTTTAATATAGAAGATAAGAAAGACTATGGTAAATTTTGGAGGTGACGGTATTTAGTCATTCCGAACGGATGTGAGGAATCTAAGACTCTTCGCTTCCGCCCTGAGTGACACGAATTTGTCATTCCGAACAAATGTGAGGAATCTTAACGAGGGTTATCCTCGTTTTTTTATTATCCAAATATAAATTGATATATTTATAGATATATAGTACAATAAAAATATTAATAAATAAGAGGTGATATAAATGGATAAATATAATATTCTAAGCGATATAGTTTCAATTTCTAGTTTCAATAAAGGTAAAGCAGGTAAGATATTTGATGAAATGAAAAAAACAGGTATGAAAATAGTTGTTAAAAACAATAAACCAGAATGTGTAATGCTAACTCCACAAAAATATGAAGAGTTAATTGAAAAAGTGGAAAATTATGATTTGCTAATGGAAGCTGCTGAAAGATACGAAAAATCTAGCAATAAAGATTTTATTGATGAAAAGGAATTATTGAAAAGATTTAAAATAGAAGATAAGGATTTGGAAGATGTAGAAGTGGAGCTGGATTAATGGTATGGAAAATAGAATATTTACTTGAAGCTGAGAAAGATTTAGAAAAACTAGATAATTCACAAAGACTGATTGTTTTTAAAGCAATAAGAAAAGTTTCTAAGAATCCACTACCTAATTATCAAGGTGGGTATGGTAAACCTTTAGGGAATTATGGGAATACTAAGTTATCAGGATATTTAAAAATTAAGTTAAAAAAACATGGTGTAAGAATTATATACAAAATACTAGAAGAAGAAAAAATAATGAAAATAGTTGTTATTTCGGTAAGAGATAATTACTTAGTATATAAAGAGGCAGAAGATAGGGTAAATGAAGATAGCCTACTTTACACTTAAGGAAACAAAGACTCTTCGCAAATCTCTGGCAGCGCTTTCTTAGCAATCAACCTACAGTTTCTTTGGAAAGCTTTGCATGAGACCTGCTAAAATCTAAAAACCAGATTTTGCTAGGGCTACAAGTGACACGATTCTTGTCATTCCGAAGAATTGAGGAATCTTAATAGAAAAATAAATTGATATATTCATATTTTTTTGAAACTAATATTGATACAATAATTTACCTTTGATATACTATTTATGCATAGGTAAATATTGAATGAAATGCCAGATAAGTACTAATACTAGATATTTGCACTGCAGATATCTTTTTTTGTATTTAAGGGAGTTGCTGATGGATATTAAGAAAAAATTGAAATCATATAAAAATAAAACTATTGTCACTGATGATATTCATAAAATGACGGGATATATAGAGTATGAAGCTTTTGTCCATTTGATAAATGAGCTCATAAATAATGAAGATTTAGAACCTGTAAAGGCCAGTGGATTAAATGGAAGAGTACCTCCTCTATTTAATAAATATAGAAAAATTAAAGAAAAAAAAGACTACACCAATGCTTTGGAAGAAATAAAAAAACTTCACCCTAAATTTGAACATAATAGGTATTTAAATAATCCAAAAGAATTTATTAAGTATAGAGATGAGATTTTAGCTCTAAGCAAATTTCTTTGGATTGAAGGTGAAGAATTAAAGAAATCAATGTCCTTAAATGAAAGATCTCTTCAAATATGGGGCAAAGAAAAATTGATAAAAGAAACAAGTACTGTACAAAGCATATTTAATTACAACCATTGGGATATGTCCATGCTAAATTATTTTGAAACTCCTGAACCTTTTTTTGACTATACATATTCTAATAAAAAAGATATGAATATACTAATAGTTGAAAACAAGGATACCTGGTTTAGTTTGAGAAAGATAATGCGTGAAGAAGAATTGAATTATTTATTTAGAAAGATTAATATTATACTCTATGGAGAAGGCAAAAAAATTATTAGAAAAAGAGGACGTCTTGAAGAATATAATGGTATGCTGAAAGGAAGCATCAATAGATATTTCTACTTCGGAGATTTAGATTACGAAGGTATAGATATATTTCAAATTTTAAAAAATTACAATAAAAACTTGGAAATAAATTTATTTGTCGAACTCTATTCATGGATGTTAAGGGAGTCAAAAAACATGAAGCTTCCTAATACAAAGAAGGGACAAAAAAAGATAAATATAGATGAATTTTTAAGTTGTTTCGATGAAGATGACGAGAAAATGATTTTAAATATTCTCGAAAATGGATTGTATATTCCTCAGGAAATATTAAATTATCAGTTGTTAAAAACAAAGATGAAGGAAGGATTATAAAGGTAGATGTATAATTTTTTAGAAGAATTTGAAAAAAGGATGGAAATAGTAGGTATAGTAGAATCTATTGTAAACCGAAAAAACAGAAATATGGAAATTGAAAAATTGTTTAAAGAGCATGATTTCTTGAACCTTGTTTTTTCAGTACTTCTTTATATTATGGAAAAAACCCTTTCTGAAGACAGCGACTGTGATATAAACCACATCTCTAACTTTTTGCTTAGTATACTTCCGGAATATTATAATATAATTTTAGATGAGAATAGAACCGAGGAGATCTCGGATTATATAATTAAAAATGTACTTCAAAATGAAGGATTACCTTACTATTTTAATGCAGTTGATTATGAAAAAAACATTAGAAAAATAATTAGTATAAGATTAATAAAAGATAAGGTAATTGATGAAGATAATGGCCATAGAATAACCTATGCTCTTACAGACCAGGGATATGATTTTTTATTCAGAACAAAAGAAGTAGACCAGGAGATTAAGTTAACTATAGAAGAGTTGAAATTAAAAGAGCTTATCAAAAGAAAGAATTTTAAAAAAGCTTATAACCAAAGTGTTGAAATAATTCATATGGTCAGGCAGAAAAAGAATGATATTCAGAATCTCATAATGCAGATAAAAGAAAATATTTACACCGTAGATGTGGAAGAGTATCAACAGCTAATCAACAGCACATATAACCTACTGGATGAAGAGTATAAGTTGTTGGATGAGATTATGGATATGGCTTTAAAATCTGAGGATAAGATAAGAAAAGACTATGAAGAAAGCAGGGAGTTGGATGATAGTCTAAGGAAGGCCCAGAAAGAAATAAAAAACATCAACATTAACATAAAGGTAATACTCAGTGAGCAGAGAGACTTGATTTTAAGCAGACAAAATTTATCTAAAATATACCTAGATACTATAGGTAATTCCTTTGAATACAGTCTAGAGAATAGATTTGACATAGAAGAACTAGTACTAAAAAACATGGAAAGGTACATTGAAAAGATTGAAGACTTTTGGAAGTTGGTAAATCCTCTTTTTTTACCTAACATACACCAAAACTTAAATATTAGAAGCATCTATGAGCCTCAAGGGATGATAAAGCTGGAAGAGGAAGAAGTAGATGAATACATTGAGAGGGAAGATTTGTCAGAGGATCATGAAAAAGAAAGAGTAGAAAGAATTAACGAAACCTATGTTGAAATATTAGATTATACTTTAAGAATGACTTTAAATAATGAGAATAAAATAAGCTTTAAAGAAATAATTCAGTCTATTAAAGAAGATTCCTTGGTATTTGAAAAGTTTACGGAGGATAGATTGATATTTACAACGATTTTAAAATTATACGATATAGGAGTCCTTGATTTGTCAAAGTGGAAAGAAAGTGAGGGTAGGGTTGTTATGAACCTATCAGACGAGTTTAATATTGAATACTGTCTCTACCAAATCATGGATAACTACGATTATATATCTAAAATAAAAAGAGTATATTTTATGAAGGAAGAAGAAATACTAAAAATTGAAATGCTTAGAGAAAAAGAAGATGAAGATAATATATTAGAAAAAGTAGAAATATCAAATTTTACTGTGAGGGTGGAAAGAGTAAATGAATAATATAAAAATCGGGGTTCAAATTTTTAGAATACTTTTAGAAAAGGGACAGCTGGATAGAGAGGAACACAGCGATTTATTTATAGAGTACTTAAATTCTGAAGTTCAACAGGTTTTAGATGAATTTGAAGAGGAGATGGAATGTAAGATTATTAAAATCAATAACACCATCTACCTGCTGCCGAACTACGATAACAGTCTCTTAGGATTTAAAAATAAGGATTTTAGACAATGGATAGGTTCAAACGCAAGATTGAGTGATGTTTATCTTTCCTACTATATAGCGATGTTTATACTTTTTAAATTTTACGGCGGAAAAAATAAAAGCCCTAAGCAGAGGGAATTCATGAGAATATTGACTTTAATAGATGAATTGGATAAAAGATTTGAAGTTATAATAAATAAGGGAGCAGAAATGGTCGTAGAAACAGAAGAGGAGTTCGATGTGAATTTAGCAAGTATAGCCAAGCTGTGGAAGGAAAAAATAACTTTGGAAGAAAATAAAAGAAAAACTAAATACGGAACTATACTTAGAATATGCAGTTTATTGGAACAGGAAAATTTGATTAGACTGCTGGACAATAAAAAAGAAATAAGAACAACTAAAAAACTTGATGATTTAATGACCTACTACTTTTTAAACGATAGTAGAATAGAAGAAATAAATAAAATTTTTGATATAAAGGAGGTTGGAAATGCCTCAAATTAATAGGATCAGAATAATAAATTTTTCTTATAACAACGACAGCAGACATATAACTGATGAGGTTTTCGACTTGTATCAAGGAGAAAATGCACTTTTCAACCTTAAAAACGGTGGAGGCAAAAGTGTACTTGTACAACTTATGATGCAGCCAATAGTTCCTAAAACCAGGTTAATGGGTAGAAGAATTGAAGATTTTTTCAAAGGAAGAAAGACTCCTTCCTATATAATGATAGAATGGAAGCTGGAAGACCAGGGAGGATATCTTCTCACCGGCATATGTATAGCAAATAGAGAATCCCAATCCAGATATCAAGAAGATAGCAGCTACAATAGCTTAAAATACTTTACTTTTACTAGCACATATATTTCTTCTAATAAATTTGATATTTTAAGTATACCCTTTGTAAAAAAACAGGGTGAAAGGATATATATTGAAGAATATAAAGAAGCAAGAAATCTTATAACTTCATCTGAAAGCAAATATAATCTTAAGTTTTTTGATTACGATGATAGATTAGAATATAGTAAGCATCTAAATAGCTTTAATATTTCTCAAGACGAGTGGAAGACAATAATTCTTAAAATTAATGAATCTGAAGGGGGAGTTATTGAAATATTCGAAAAGTGCAGAACATCCCAGCAGCTAATGAATGATTGGATATTAAAAACTGTAGAAAAAGTTGTTAATAAAGATGAAAAGGAATTAAAAAAATTAGAGGCAATGCTTGAAAATTTAGCAGATGATATGATAGAAAACGAGAAGTATATTTACGAAAAGGAAATTTTTCAAGATTTTTTAGTTGAATCCAGAAAATATTTTGATAAAATAAACGACTTAGTTCTTTCTATAGAAAAAGAAGAGAAATTAGAGAAAAAAATGGCAGGGCTTTGCTACTTTTTAAATAAAGAAATAGATATTATAAATAAGGAAGTTGATAATAAGGAAAATGAAATATATAAAAGTGAAGAAGAACTAAAAAGAATAGATTTGGAAGAAAAATCTAAAGAATACTATGATATTAAAGGGAAAATTGATGACCTTGATAAACTTCATAAAGAAGACTTATCTAAGTTGGAGATACTAAAGAAAAAAATTGAAAGCCTTGAGAAAGATGAACTTATTTTAAAAGCCTCTGGTGAATTCAAAAAAATAAATGAGCTGAAAAATCAATTAGCAGGATTA
>DPPH01000251.1:1654-3018 GCA_003539375.1 Clostridiales bacterium | reverse complement strand
TCAACTAGATAAGGTAGAAAACCGTCGCTGTTAGGGGTAGGAGCATCTCTAAAAATTACTTCGTATTCCGAGTTAATTTTTGCATTTTTTACTGCCAGGTCTACTTCATCTTCCAGAGTTTTTTTGTTTTCTCCCACCACAATGTGTCTGAAGACTGTGAATTCTGCCTGGTCGGCAACAGAACAGGCAGCTCCACCGCCTTTTATATCAATAATACAGATGTCACCTTTTCCCAGGTGGGCATCTTCCTTAAGGGTTAGCTTTTTTAACTCGGTTACAACCTTGCATGCATCAACTATTGCACTTACTCCTTTTTCAGGATTAGCAGCATGGGCAGATACACCTTTAAATACAACTTTGTATGAGTAACCTCCTCGTGCACCTAGACACAAACAGGGAAAATCTTCACCGGTAAATCCTGAACTAGGCTCCGGTACGATAGCTACATCAGCATCATTTATTAGATTTTCTTGGATTAGAAAATTCGTACCTAATCCATAGGGACCTTCCTCATCGGAAACAAAAGAGTATACTATACTTCCTTTAAATTTCTTGTGCTTATCCTTGAAAGCCTTTAAAGCAACCATAATAGCGGCTACTCCAGACTTCATGTCTAAAGACCCTATGCCGTATAGTTTCCCATCCTTTTCTACAGGAACCGTTGGTTCTGTATCCCAACCTTCACAGATTTGTACAGTATCAAGGTGACCGTTGAGAAGAACTTTCGGCCCCTTGGATCCACCTTCTATAGTTCCAATTAAATTGATACCTTCAAAGTCAGTAACTTTTTTGTCGTGGTACTTGTGATATCTAACGGGAATATCATTTTCTTCCAGCCAGTTGTGTACGTAGGTCATAACTGATTTTTCTTTAAAATATGGGCTGTAGATACTCACCAAATCTTTGACAAGAGACTTAATATTTTTTTCATTTATTATAGGTTTTTTATTATCAGTCATTTTGATTTCCTATACTATTTCAGGTCTATCTTCATCGTGGTAAGTTTTTACAGAGTCTCTTTCTCCTTCTCGCCAGATAAACTTGTTGGTTAAACCGTAAATTACAGTAATCAATGGAGCTAGATAGGATAAGAATACAAATGGAAGATAATCTAAGGTAGCCACTCCTAATACTCCTGTAAAATAAACTCCACACAATCCCCAAGGCACAAGTGGTGATGTAACCGTAGCTGTATCTTCACAAATTCTTGAACATACCTGAGGTAGTATCTTCTTCTCCTTATATGCCGGTACAAGCATTCTTCCCGGTATAATTATAGCCATATATTGACTTGCAGAGAATATATTTACTAGTATAGCTGATACTGCATGGGTAACAACCAATCCACCGGTTTTCTTAACAGC
>DPPH01000251.1:0-1372 GCA_003539375.1 Clostridiales bacterium | reverse complement strand
CCACCAAAACTCAGTGCTATAAAACCAAGAGATATAGTCCACATCATTGACTGTAATCCACCTCTACTAAGTAGGGAATCTATTTCTGCAACACCTGTTGATGAAGCAAAACCGTTTTGCATAAAATTAAGCATTTCTCCAAGTCCATATCCCTGGAAAATCATGGCAAATACCATACCTATAATAGAAGCTATAACCATAACTGCCAAACCGCTTACTCTCTTAACAGCTAAAATCACAACTATTATTGGCGGTATAAATGCTACAGGACTGATGTAGTAATTAGCTTGAAGCCCATCGAAAATTACATTTATTTGTGACTGATCTATAGTAGTGGCATCAAATCTTAGTCCTATAATAAGATAAAGAATTAATGAAATTACTAAGGCAGGACCGGTACTGTAAAACATACTAGTGATATGGTCAAACAAGTCTGCTTCTGCAACGGCTGCAGCTAAGTTTGTAGAGTCGGAAAGGGGAGACATTTTATCACCAAATATAGACCCTGATACAACAGCTCCAGCAGTCATAGCCGGTGGTATACCTAAGCCAATTCCTATTCCCATGAAAGCAACTCCAAAGGTAGCCCCTGTAGTCCATGAACTCCCTGTAGCTATAGATGCTACAGAACATATTAAGGCAACTGTAAACAAGAAAAATTTTGGCGATAGTATTTTAAGTCCGTAGTAAATAAGGGAAGGAATAGTTCCCGCAGGTATCCAAGATGCTATAAGAACACCAACCATCATTAGTATAAGCATAGGAATCATAGCTAAGTTACACCCATACATTATACCTTCCTGAATATCATCCCAGGTAAAACCGTAGTACATAGCTACAAGAGCAGCTACAACGGTAGTAACTATAAGGGTAATATGAGTTACCCAATCCTGGTGAAGAATGAAAATCTGCCCGGATAAAGCAACTGCTAAAAATATAAGTACGATTAAAACTCCAATAATACCAGGCTTTTTGTCTTTCTTTTGAACTTTATTTTCCATAAAAACCTCCTAAAATTTTATTTCAACCTTATTTTACATAAAATTAACATATTTAGTATTTTAATTAATGTTTAATGAATTTGAAAACGTTTATCTTTTAAACAAAAATTAAACAATATCTTCCCTAACCCTTGATTTTGTCTGATTTTAAAGGACAAATTTTAAAGAAAAAAATAATAAATAAATATTAACAAAAAGAAATAAAACTGTTGACAGGAAAAGGTTTTCAATGGTATAATTTAATCAAGTTCATAATACGAACAGAAGTTCACGATGTGAACACGAACAATAGCAAAACAGTAGCAAAACAATAGCAAACAATGTGAAGCCCTAGCCCAATTTGCGAAGTAAATAGTGGCAGGTCTCATGCA
>DPPH01000252.1:2766-2933 GCA_003539375.1 Clostridiales bacterium | reverse complement strand
GATGTTGAATACACCTTTGACAACAACAAGATAATATTTTACTTTACAGCAGACGGAAGAATAGATTTTAGAGATTTAGTAAAGGATTTAGCTGGTGTATTTAGAACAAGAATTGAACTGAGACAGATAGGTGTAAGAGATGAAGCTAAGATGATAGGTGGCTTAGG
>DPPH01000252.1:0-2527 GCA_003539375.1 Clostridiales bacterium | reverse complement strand
GATTTCAAACCTGTCTCTATAAAAAATGCAAAGGAACAAAATTTATCTCTAAATCCTGCGAAAATTTCAGGAATTTGCGGTAGATTAATGTGCTGTTTGAACTATGAAAATGATACCTACGAAAAAAACAATGAAGTTTTACCGGATGTTGGCGAGCAGGTAAAAACATCCGATGGAGTAGGGGTAGTAATAGGTGTAAACACCTTAATGTGCAGAGTAAAGGTAAAATTTAAATCAGAAAAAGACAATTTAGATGAGATTAAGGTATTTGAATCAGATGAAATAAAAGTTATTTAAAAAGTTCTTTATTAAAGAACTAAAAAGTGTTAGAATATTTATTGTGAAATACTGTACAAGGAGGTGTACTAGATGGCATATGTTATAACTGATGCGTGTATCAGCTGTGGAGCTTGTGAACCTGAGTGTCCAGTAGATGCTATAAGCGCTGGTGAAGATATTTATGTAATTGATGAAGATGCTTGTATAGATTGTGGAGCTTGCGCAAGTGTTTGTCCTGTTGAAGCACCTGTACAAAAATAATTTTATAGGGTATAAAAAAAGTTCTCAGTCGAGAACTTTTTTTAGTACTTACTTAGAAGGATAATACTATACCGCCGTCGCTAGCATATACAGTACTTATACCTCTGGTTTCAAATATTTTTATATCTTTAAAGTTATATTTCTTTTCTATATCTTCCTTTAACATAAATGCTTTATCTTCTGCATTGCAGTGGGATATGCCTAGGACAGTATTTCGGTAATCAACATCAAAGTCACCTATTACATCTACAAGTTTTTTTAGGGCTTTCTTTTTACCCCTAACTTTTTTTACTACACGGATGCTTCCTTCCTCAGTTGAGCCCATAATTGGGGCAATATTAAGAATATTTAAAAGTCCGGCCTTAATGTTACTTAGCCTTCCAGTTTTCTTTAATACTTCGTAAGAGTCCAAAACAAATAGTGTTTGCATTTTTTCTATATAATCATTAGTTATTTTTATAATTTCTTCCCTACCTAAGCTGTTATCCATTAGTTCTTTAATTTTAAGAGCCACTAAGGTTTCGCCGGCGCTGGCACTTTTAGTGTTGAAAACATGAGTAAAAGTATCAGTTCCTTTCTCTAAAAGCAAGTTTGAAGCTAACACAGCGCTATTGTATGAGCCGCTTAATTTTGCAGATAGTGTTACTACAAAACTTTCTTTATACTTTTTCATTTTTTCCAAATATTTTTCAGGAGATGGACAGGCAGTTTTTATGCTATCTTTGGCATCAGCTAATTTTTTTATTAAAAATCCTTGATCTAAATTATCATCGATTATTTCTTCGTCATCTATTAAAATTGATAAAGGTACGGTATCGAATAAGTCCTTAATCTCATCGTTTGTATCCACACAGCTATCAACTATTACTCGTCTTTCCATAAACATCATCCTTTCATAATTACTATGTTAATTATATCAGTTTCTTTTAAAATATCAATATCTATATTCACTATTCAGATTTCAATATGTTGACAGACTTGTTATTTTTTGATAATTTATATAAAATTAGATTTATCAGATAATGGTTTATAGAGTTATAAATTGGAAAGGAGAAATGCAAATGGAGAAGTTTATTGGAGAGGGTTTAACATTTGATGATGTGCTGCTGATTCCTGCAAAATCAGATGTACTACCTAAGGATGTGGACATTACAACGAATTTGACAAAAAAGATTAAACTAAATATACCACTTATGAGTGCAAGTATGGATACGGTAACTGAGGCGAGACTAGCTGTTGCTATGGCTAGAGAAGGTGGAATAGGTATTATCCACAAAAATATGTCTATAGAAGAACAGGCTTTAGAGGTAGATAAGGTAAAAAGGTCTGAACACGGGGTTATAACGGATCCATTTTTTTTATCACCGGAACATCTAGTTGAAGATGCTCTTGAATTAATGAGTAGGTACAGAATTTCAGGGGTGCCTATTGTTGATGAAGATAGGAAGCTAATTGGTATAATAACAAATAGGGATGTAAGGTTTGAAACTGATTTAAAGAAAAAAATTAACGAAGCTATGACTAAAGAAAGTTTGATAACTGCTCAAGAAGATATAAGTATGGAAGATGCTTTATCAATAATGAAAAAGCACAAGATAGAAAAGCTTCCTCTTGTTTATGAAGACGATACTTTAGCTGGTCTTATTACCATTAAAGATATTGAAAAATCAATTAAATACCCAGATGCTGCAAAGGATAAAAAGTCTAGACTTTTAGTTGGAGCTGCTGTAGGTGTAACCAGTGATATGATGGATAGGGTAGATGCTCTTATGAAAGTCAAAACTGATGTACTAGTTGTAGATACAGCCCACGGTCACTCTCAAGGTGTATATGATGCTGTAAAGCAAATCAAAGAAAAATATCCAGAAGCTCAGGTTATAGCAGGAAATGTTGCTACACCGGAAGGGGTTAGATTTTTGGCAGAAGCTGGAGCAGATTGTGTGAAGGTAGGAATAGGACCAGGTTCTATATGTACAACTAGAGTAGT
>DPPH01000181.1 GCA_003539375.1 Clostridiales bacterium | reverse complement strand
GATTTTTCTGTAAGTTCTTTTTCAAGTTCTTTAGCTTCTTCAAGGCCTAATAACATTACATATGTTAACTTATTGTTTTCTAAATCACTTCCAGCAGGTTTTCCTATTTCTTCATTATTTCCTTCAACATCAAGAATATCATCTTTAACCTGAAAAGCTAAACCTAAATTTTTACTAAACCTATCTAAAAATTTCAGTTCTTCATCATCTGCTCCACCTAATATGCCCCCAATTATACAGGAAGCGTTAATTAAAGCTCCGGTTTTATGTAAATGCATGTATTCAAGTATCTCCAGATTGTCTTTTTCATGGTTCAAATCAACAATTTGACCTCCAATCATACCTTCAGAACCGCTGGCAAAGGCTAATATTTTTCCAGCTTCAAGAACCTTTTCAGGTTTTATATTATTGTCATTACCAAGGTTAAATATTATTTCGTAAGCTTTGTTTAACAAGGCATCTCCTGCAAGAATAGCTATATCTTCACCAAATTTTTTATGGCAGGAAGGTTTGCCTCTTCTAAAGTCATCGTTATCCATAGCAGGAAGATCATCATGGATTAATGAGTAGGTGTGGATCATTTCTACGGCACAAGCAAAAGGCATAGGTAAAAGAAGGTCATAATCAAAAATTTCATAAGCTGCTAGAGTTAAAATAGGCCTTATTCTTTTACCACCGGCAAATATGCTGTAGTTCATTGCATCGTATACAATTTTTTGTAAATTATCTTTTTTATCTAAATATAATTCTAATTCTTTATTTACGAGATTCCTTCTATAGGAGATCCATTCCTTAAATTCTTCCATTTTGTCACCAACCTTTGATTTACTACAAAAATTATATCATTTTACGTTAATTCTAACAATATGCAAAAAGTCATGGTATCAAATGACCATTGATATATAGGCAATACAGCCTATTTGTGTATAATAGAGGTGAGGTGATAGAAATGAAGAAAATTTTAACAATTATTTTAGTAATTTTAGTAGTTGTATCTTTAATTGGATGCAACCAAGACTACCTGCAAAACTACAAAGAAGCAGTAGAAAAAACCGACGGAAGATCCCAGGGAAAGGAAAGTATTAAAATAAGCATAAATAATGACTTTAATCAAGAAAATATTTCCCAGGAAATAATTGAAGAATTAAACTATTTAAAAAATATAGAATTTGAGATAACTTCTTCCTTTAATGAATCTTATAGTAAAAGTAGAGCCTATATTAAGTATAGGGGATTAGGTTACGATTTAAACCTATATACAGGTGAGAATGAAACCTTGGTTCAAATACCTATTATTAATAAATATATTAAAATAGATAGTGAAGATCTAGGATTTAATGAAGATGAAGAAAATAATTTTGAGAGAATAGAAGGATTGACTTCAAAAATTCAAAGTGAATGGCTGGATCTTCTTCAAAAAGAAGATGTTGTAAAGGGAAAAAGAGACCTTATGACTACACAAGATGGAGATGTAAAGGTAGATAAATATACTATTAGTCCTTCAGAAGAACAGTTGAGGCTTTTCTTGAAAAAATTCTTTGCAGTACTGAGAAGTGAAGAAGAAAGTTTGAAACCTTTAATCCAAAACCAAAATGGAAAGGTAAATGTAGAAGAAATAGTAAATAATCTGGAAGATGTTATAGATGAATTTGAGAAGATAACCTTTAAAAATGAAGCCTATATAGATGTAGATGGATATATAGTTAAAGAATTTATAAATATAGACTTGGAAAATTACGACCCTCAACCGGGATCAAATTCAAAGATATCTGTAAAAGTAGAAGTAGAAAACTGGGAAAATGAAGCAGAGCAAATTATAGAGATTCCTGAAGTTGAAGAAAGTGATATAATAGATTTGGATTCTATGGAAAATAATTTTGAAAGTTTTATAAAATAGAAGGTGGTAAAAATGCTAGAGATTAGAAATTTAAAGAAAAGCTTCAATAAGACTAAAGCCGTTGACGACATATCCTTTGAAGTAAAAAAGGGAGAAATATTAGGATTACTGGGACCAAACGGTGCCGGCAAATCTACTACTATTTCTATGATAGCAACACTTTTAAAAAGAGATGGTGGAGAAATTCTATATAAAGGAAAAGATATTGAAAAAAATCCAAAAGAAATTCAAAGAGAACTTGGATTTGTACCCCAAGAGATTGCCCTTTATCCAACTCTTTCAGGATATGAAAACCTAAAGTTTTGGGGAAAAATCTACGGACTCAAAGGAGACAGTCTAAGAGATAAAATTGAAGAAATATCTAGCATCATAGGTATAGACAAAAGATTAAAAGATAAGATTGAAGAGTATTCTGGAGGTATGAAGAGGAGGTTAAATATTGGTTCAGCACTTTTACATAATCCTGAAATTATTATTTTAGATGAACCTACCGTTGGAATAGACCCTCAATCAAGAAAACATATACTGGATTCTGTGAAGGAGATTAATAAAAAGGGGAGTACAGTAATATATACCAGTCACTATATGGAAGAAGTAGAATATTTATGTCACAGGATTTGTATCATGGATGAAGGTAAGATCATTGCTCAAGGGACAAAGAATGAATTACTCCAATCTATATCTGCTGAAGAAAAAATAATATTAGAAGTTAACAATATAAACGAAGAAATAATAGATAATATAAATAAAATTCCTTATGTTAAAAACACTTCTACCAGAGATAATAGCATTATAATTCAAAAAAAGGGAAACAATGTAGACTATTCAGAGATTTTAGAAGCTGTATCTAATAAAGGGGGGCACTTAACCTCTATGGATATTAAGAAACCGGATTTGGAATTTGTTTTTCTTGCTTTAACCGGTAGAGCACTAAGGGATTAGGTGGTTAAAATGTTTAATATTTTTATTAAAGATTTAAAACTTTTTCTTTCCGACAAGAAGACTCTGGCTCTTATAATTCTTATGCCTATAATCTTAACCACTATATTAAGTTTCGCCCTATCGGGCTCCTTCGCCCAAGCAGGCAGCGACTTTACTTTAAATGTAGGAATTGTAAAGGAGTATGACAAGGCAGGAGAAGAAAAGAGATTTACGGACTTTATGGTTGATTTTGCCAAAAACTACCAGGTAGATATAGACGAATTTAAAGAAGAAGATGAATTTTCAGAATTCAATCCGGAAAAAATCTTTTTTGAAGATTATCTAGGTAGTGAAGAAATTAAAGAAATTTTATACTATAAAGTTGTGAATAGGGAAGAAGGATTAAAACTTTTAGAAAATAAAGAGATATCATCTCTTATTATAATTCCTGAAAACTACATGTACGATATGTACATAAATACCTTTACCAATTATAGAAATAAGATTGAAATAGAAGTTATATCCCATCCGGACATGAATTACAGTGGGAGTATAACTAAAGAATTAATGAAGAATTTTAGTGATGTAATGTCCTCAATAGTTATTTCTAAAAATGTATACTTTGAAACCGCATCAGAGTATATGTCTGTAGAAAAAATCGCAGAAAATATTCCTGAAATTTTAAACAGTAGCCAACATAAGGGAGAAAATATCAATATAAAAGAAGGAACAGTAGATTCAAAGAACCCTATAAGTAGCTTTGCCTATTATACAGTAGCAATGCTATCAATGTTTATTCTATTCATTTCAAGCTACGGGGGGAAATTTATACTAGATGAAAAAAGAAACAATACCTTTCAGAGGCAGATAGCATCTGGGAAATCATTAGAGTTAATCCTTGTAGGTAAGTTTTTTATGATGTTTGTCATGGTAGTAATACAGTCATCGGTAATGATAGGATTTTCAAAATTCATATTTAAAACAAACTGGATAAATTTACCTCAGGTAATAGGGATTACTATTTTAGCATCTTTAATGGTGGCATCTCTAGGGCTTATGATAACAGTAATAACTTTAAAGACAAACAACTACAAAGTCTCGGATTCATTTTCCAGTGGAGTGGTCCAGGTGATGGCTTTGATTGGCGGCAGTTATATTCCAATAGAAGTACTACCGAAATTTATTGGAGAAGTTGGAAGATTTACTCCTAATGGAGCAGTATTAAAAGCATACATTAAAACCCTGGAAGGTTATGGATTATATAATATAACAGACCAGCTTTTAGTATTAGTAGGAAACATAGTTCTATTTTTAGCTATTAGCATTTTAATTAGGTAATTGTTAAATAA
>DPPH01000259.1:1460-2829 GCA_003539375.1 Clostridiales bacterium | reverse complement strand
ACATTTAATAATTTTGTTAATGAATATGTAATAATAAAGTATATAATAGCAGCAAAGACTAATGGTGAAAATGGTCTATAGCTAATACCTCTAATAGTATCCGTATTGTACATCAAATCATGTATACCTACTACGGAGATTATTGCGGATTCTTTTATTAAAATTACGAATTCATTTCCAAGAGCAGGTAAAATATTTTTAAGGGCTTGAGGTATTATTACATACCTCATAGCCATTCTATGGGGCATACCTAAAGATCTAGCTGCTTCCATCTGGCCTTTTTCTACAGATTGTATACCACCCCGTACGATCTCAGCTACATATGCAGCACTGTTAAAAGATACAGCCATTATTACAAGCCACAAGTCCGGTAAAAAATCAAATCCCAGTAAGGGTAATCCGTAGTAAACTATAAATACCTGTACAAGTAAAGGAGTACCTCTAACAAAATTTATATAACTTCTTGAAATAGACTTTAAAAATTTATTTTTCGATAAGTTCATTAGAGCAATAATTAATCCTAAAACTACACCAAATAGGACTCCAAAGAAAGATACTAATAAGGTAGTACCTAAACCTCTAAGATAGTATCGGTGATATTTAATAAATAATAGCAAATATTCGTTAAAAAAAGAAATTATGTTATCCATTTTTCCTCCAGTATATTAATCCTAAACATAGTTTAAAAGGGATGAGAATTCTCATCCCTTTTAATTATAGTAATAAATAGATTTTATTCGTCGGCTAAAAGAGTAGCTTCGCTAATAAATGTGTCTAGTTCACCAGTTTCAATTAGGTTTTCAAGAGTTTTATTAAGTTCTGCCAGTAGTTCAGCATTTCCTTTATTTACTGCAGCTGCTACACCTTCTTCTGTACCGAAGCTTATCTCAGGTACAATTAAGTCATCATTTTGATTAGCATATGCATCTGCTACGGGTTTAACTAATACAACAGCAGCTACCTTATCGTTTTTAAGCTCTAATACTAAGTCGGTAATCTTACTCAGGCCTTTGTATTCTGCACCGGTAATTTGATTAAGTACAATTTCTTCCTGTACAGTAGCTTTCTGAGCTCCTACTACAGTTCCTTCAAAATCTTCCGGCTTTGTAAACTTATCTACATCTTCTGCTTTAATTAGTATACTTTGCTCTGCCTGATAATAAGGAATAGAAAAGTCTACTACTTCTGCTCTTTCTGGTTTTGGAACCATACCAGCTACTATAAAGTCAATATTGTCTGCAACTAAAGCTGCAATAAGACCTTCAAATTTCATGTCTTTAATTTCTAGCTCTACTCCCAAATCTTCAGCGAAAGCCTTCGCTATTTCGATATCAAATCCTACAATATGGTCTTCCCCGTTGATTTCCTT
>DPPH01000259.1:896-1232 GCA_003539375.1 Clostridiales bacterium | reverse complement strand
TGAAATTCATATGGTGGGTAATCGGCAGCTGTACCTAGTACTATTACACCTTTTTCTTTAATTTCATCAAGTTTCGATTTCTCTTTAGGTTCTTCCTGTTCCTCTTTTTCTGATTCTGCCGGCTCTTCACTTTCCGCTGGAGCCTCTGCATCTTCTGCTGGTTCTTCACCGGAAGTTGAAGCACATCCTACAAAGGTTAACAACATCATTAATACTAAAATAATTGAAATAAGTTTTTTTCCACTATACATTATAAATTTCCTCCTAGATTTCTTTGTTTTGTTTTAATGTGTTTTATTATACAGAAAATAACATATATATGCAAGAAAAACTTTT
>DPPH01000259.1:0-602 GCA_003539375.1 Clostridiales bacterium | reverse complement strand
TATAAAAACAGATAGATTTTTTTGGTTAATTAATTGAAATCCAATGCTTATAGGGGGTTATATTTCGATATATTTTTTAGATTAGGTTTTTTAAAAGAAGAATAATTGAATAATTATACAAAAAACTAATATATTAATTTGACACTTTAGGGCAATTGTGCTATAGTCTAGATGAAAATAAAATATTGCTAGGGGAGCTGTAAGCTGAGAATTAAACCCTTATACCTGAACCGGGTAATACCGGCGGAGGGAAGCGCTATCTATTCACATAGATATTGTTACAGCATCCTCCTAAATTGAAAGGAGGTTTTTTTAATGGATTTACAAGCTTTTTTAGAATCATTTACAGGACAGATAAGTGTAATAGTAGTAATAGCTGTTTTATTCGTTATTATTGCAAAAAAGGATAAAGGTGGATTTAACACAAAAGCACTGGCAACATCAGCAGTACTTATAGCCATAGCCTTTGCCCTAAACCAGATTACCTTATTTAGAATGCCTCAAGGAGGTTCCATAACTCCCTTGAGCATGCTTGTAGTAGTACTTGTTGGATATTTCTTTGGACCAAGACAGGGAATTATGGCAGGTATGGCTTTTGGACT
>DPPH01000032.1 GCA_003539375.1 Clostridiales bacterium | reverse complement strand
TTGTAATGCTTTACTTCTTAATGAACGGTTTATCAAAAATATCACAAAACAAGTACAATATTCACCCTGAAACTAAGAAGAAAATAAAGGAAGCTTAATTATCTTAAAATAATTATAAAAAAACCATCCGAAAGGGTGGTTTTTTTGTAAAAAATGCTAAAATATTTTAACAGTATGTGATATAATTTAAGACACATAAAATATATGGGGACAAAAATATGAGTGAAAACATTTCAAAAATAAGCTATTCCGAAAAAATAGGCGAAAAACATTACAACCTTAAGTTTGTCTTGCTGATTTTTATTTTATCAGCAGGTTTGTTTTATTTTGTGAGGTTTTTTGAAGATAATACTTATCAAATATTTGTCATGGACCATTATCTGGTTTTTCATACGATAGTCGAATATGTAAGTATAGTGATGTATATTGCAAGTTTTTTAGTTATCTACTATACAGGAGAAAGGGAAAACAGCGTCAGGATGATAATTACAGCTACGGCGTTATTTTTTGTTGCTTTAATCGATTTTTGGCATACATTTTCTTATAGTGGAATGCCCGGACTCTTAGTTGGCAGCTCGGGACAGGCTGCTACTGCCTTTTGGATAATAGGTAGGATGGGATTTGCAGTTGGGATTTTAGCCGGAACCTTTGTACCTATAGAGGTAAAAGGTAAACTAAAAAACAGATTATTGTATGTGCTTGTTCCTTTCTTATTTTCATTGGTATTTTTAATTTATATAAGCTATTATCCCGAGACTTTCCCAGCCTTATTTATAGAAGGACAGGGTTTAACCGGTACCAAGCAGCTTATGGAAATTGGAATAATTTTAATAATGTCTTTAGCCTTTATTAAACTGTTTTTAGAGTATAAAAAAGACAGTAGAAATACTTTAGCCTTATTTCTGGGGGCATTGATAATCAGCATATTTTCTGAGCTTTCCTTTACAAACTATGCTAGTGTATACGACACTTACAATCTTTTGGGACATATATATAAGTTAATTGCTTCTTATATGATTTTTAAGGTTATGTTTATATATAATATAAAACACCCTTATGAAGAGCTGGATGCCGCTGAAAAGACAATAAATAACTATGCTAATAACCTGGAAGACCTGGTGGAAAAAAGAACTCAAGAAGTAGAGAAGGCTAATCGACAACTTCTTAAAGATATAGAATACGCGAAAACTATTCAAAATGCTGTAATGCCTGTAAAAGAAGGAAGTTTTGAAAATCTGGAATTTTACAGCGAGTACATTCCTTTTGAAAAGGTGGGAGGAGACTACTACGGTCTTGAAGAAATAGACGACGAACATGTTGCCTTTTATATAGGAGACGTTGCCGGCCATGGGATACCGGCGGCTATGATGACTATGTTTATGAAACAGAGTATAGTAACTCACAGAAAATACCAGAATGAAATACTTGAAGTTTACGAACCAAATAAGGTTATAGAAAATCTTTACAATAAGTTCAACGAAACAGATTTTCCTACAGAGATGTATTCTGTAATGATATACGGTATTTATAACAAAAAAAGCAACAAAATAAAACTTTCTTCAGCTGGATTAAATACCTATCCACTGCTTTATGAGGGAAATGGAAAGGTAAGAAAAATAAATCATCAAGGATTTCCAATATGTAAGTTTGATAAGGACCACAAACCTATATACACTAACTATGAAATAAAATTAAATGAAGGAAACAAACTTTTCATATATACCGATGGAGTTATCGAAGCAATGAACAGACACGACCAAAATCACGGTGAAGAAAACCTTATAAAAATATTTAAGAAAAAGGGAGATAAAAGCTCTAAAGAAATATCTGATGAGATTATCAAAAAGTTAAATAAGTATGTAAGAAATGAAGAATTGAAAGACGATGTAAACTACTTAATCCTGTCTGTAGGATAAAGTAAAATAAAAGAGTTATAAGACGAAGCCCCTTCTGGTGTAAAATTACCACCTATGAAGGGGTTTTAGTGTATAAAAATAGGTTAAAAAGGTATAATAAGAATATAGTCAATTATAGAAGAATAATAGAAAGAGGTAAGTCATGGAATTTAAAAAACCCAATATTTTCATAAGTAAATGTATAGAACACGGCCACTGCAGATACGATGGTAGTATGATAACAAGTAATTTTGCTAAAGGATTAGAACCTTATGTTAATTATTTTTTTTCCTGTCCAGAAATGGAAATAGGACTTCCTTCTCCTAGAGAAGCTTTAAGAGTAATAGTTGAAGATGATGAAGAAAGATTAGTCTCTTCACATTCTGGGGAGGACAAAACTGATGATATGATAAATTATGCTGAAGCTAAGGCTGATGAGTTGGAGGATAAAAATCTAGATGGTTTTGTCTTAAAGGGAAGATCTCCTTCCTGTGGAGTTAAAGATGTAAAAATGTATAAAAGCTTTGGAAAGGCTCCAACAATACCTAAAAAAACTTCCGGATTTTTTGGGAGGGTTATTGATGAAAGGTTTAGTTATCTCCCGGTGGAAGATGAAGGCAGACTTACAAATTTCAGTATTAGAGAGCATTTTTATACTAGGATTTTCACTTCAGCAAGATTTAGAAGTACTAAAGAAGCTGGTAAAATGTCGGAGTTGGTAAAGTTTCACAGCGATAACAAGTATCTGTTTATGGCCTACAACCAGGGAAGGTTGAAAACTTTAGGCAAGATAGTTGCCAACCACGAGAAGAAAAAAGCAGAGGAAGTATATAAGGCCTACGAAGAAGAGCTTTACGAACTTTTGAAAACACCACCAAATAAAAAAAGAAAGATGAATGTTGTACTGCATATCCTAGGATATTTTTCAAAGGACCTATCACCTAAAGAAAAAGCTTATTTTCTTGATATGCTCCAGCAGTATATGGATAGCCGTGTACCTTTTTCAAATTTGACTTCTCTATTAGAGATGTGGGCTATAAGGTATGAGGTGGACTATCTGGAAAATCAGAGCATTTTTAATCCTTTTCCAAAAGAGTTAATTGCTGTAACAGATTCGGGAAAGGGACTTTAAGGAAATAAGAATAAATATCGAAAATAGTGGTATAATATAAGTGTAAGTATTTATTTATGAAGGTGAAACCTATGAGAACCGAAAATAAGGTGGTTAAAGTGAGAACTATAGGAATAGTATCAGTTATACTCCTGGGTTTTTTATTTCATGAATTATATAAAGCTACAGAAATTAAATTACTAAGTCTAATAGCTCCTGTAAATGAAAGTAAATGGGAGCACTGGAAGATTGTATTTTCGCCTATGATTATAATAAGTATATTTGAATATCCTTTTATAAAAAATTACAGTAACAATTATATTTTTTCTTTAGCTTTGGGAATAATAGCCTTTGAGTTTGTAACCTTTGGACTAATAGAAGTATATGAATTTACCTTTGGGCAGGCCCATTTATTTGTCCATGTTAGCACCTACATTATGGGAGGTATAACTGGGCAGTATTTTCGATATTTTCTAATGAAGTATACGGAACCTTCAAGGGTTCTGTATATAATAGGAATATTTCTATTGGTAATACAGTTTTCCCTTTTTGCAGCCTTTACTTTTAATCCGCCGAAGATAGACTATTTTAAAGATTCTATCCGTGGTACCTATGGAATTTAATGGATTCACAACCCTTCTTTATAGACGTCTTTAGGACGTCTTTTTTATATTGTAATAAATTACCTAATTTGTTATAATTATGTAATAAATTTTCGGTTAGGAGCTAAGATATGAAAATATGTGAAAAATTTAAAATAAAAAAACCTTTAGTATCTTTTGAAATATTTCCGCCTAAAATGGGATATTCCATAGACACTATATACGATACTATAGATGAACTGTACAATCTAGATCCGGATTTTATGAGTGTTACCTACGGTGCCGGTGGTAGTACTAAGGACAGGACAGTTGAAATATCATCATATATAAGAGACAAATACAGTTTAGACTCTATCGCCCATGTAACCTGTATAGATTCTTCAAGAAAAGAAATAGAAAATACTCTTAAATCCTTAGAAGAAAAGGGTATAGAAAACGTACTGGCCTTGAGGGGAGATTATCCTTTAAATTTTGATAAGAATAGTTTGCCGGCAGATAGTTTTAAACACTCAACAGATTTGATTAGATTTTTCAAAGAAAATTCTGATTTATCTATTGGTGCGGCATGCTATCCTGAGAAACATCCGGAATCTCCAAACTTAGAAACAGATTTAAAATACCTTAAGGAAAAAGTCGATTCAGGTGCTGATTTTCTTGTAAGTCAAATGTTTTTCGACAATGAGATATTTTACGATTTCATGGACAAGCTTGAAAAGAAACAGATATCTGTACCGGTTATCGCCGGAATAATGCCTATCCTTAATAAAGGTCAAATAAAAAGAATCGTATCCCTTACGGGGAACACTTTACCGAATAAATTTAAAAGACTTTTGGAAAGGTATGAAGATAATCCGGAAGCTCTTAATGAAGCCGGACTATCCTATGCCATAGGACAGATTATAGACTTACTATCCTGGGGCGTGGATGGTGTACATATATATACTATGAACAAGCCTGAAACTGCTAGAAGCATAATGGAAAGCATGAAGGCTATAAGAGGAGTGCTAACTAATGGAAAAAAATAAAATCCTTGATTTACTAAAAGATAACTTTATATTTTTTGACGGAGCTATGGGTACGATGCTTCAAGAAGCTGGAATGAAAGCTGGAGAATTGCCTGAATCATATAATATTAAAAAACCTGAAGTAATTTATGATATACACAAGAAATACTTTCAAGCTGGAGCCCATGTAGCTACTACAAATACCTTTGGAGCTAATAGGTTGAAGCTGGAAGGAAAAGGATATACAGTAAGTGAGGTAGTTGAAAGTGCAGTTGCAAATGCAAGAAAGGCTGCCGATGAATTTGAAAATAAATACGTCGCTCTGGATATTGGACCAATAGGAAGCCTTTTAAAACCTTTAGGAAAGCTGGAATTTGACGAGGCTTATGAAATTTTTAAAGAACAGGTAGATGTTGGAGTCAAAGCTGGGGCAGACCTAATTATTATTGAAACTATGTCGGATTTATATGAAGCAAAAGCTGGGATTTTAGCAGCAAAGGAAAACTCTAATCTTCCTGTATTCTGTACCATGACCTTTCATGATGATGAAAGAACTTTTTCCGGGACTGATGTACTTACTATGGTTTCAACAATACAGGGACTAGGGGTAGATGCATTAGGAGTTAACTGTTCTAAAGGACCTAATGAACTTCAAGAAATAGTTAAAGATATTTTGAAGTATTCTCAAGTACCGGTAATAGTACAAGCAAATGCAGGAAATCCTAAGGTGAAAAATGGCCTGGTATATTACGACTACACCAAGGAACTGTATAGTGATGAAATAATGAAGATGGTGGAAAAGGGAATAGGTGTAATTGGTGGATGCTGCGGTACTAATCCAGACTACATTAAGACTATAGTAGAGAAAGTAGAAGGAAGGAAACCAAAATGGGTAAAACCTGATAGAATTACCTGTGCTAGCTCATATTCTCAAAGTATAGTGATTGGTGATGAAGTAAAGATAATAGGAGAAAAAATTAATCCTACAGGAAAGAAAAGACTTAAAGAAGCATTAAGAAATGGTGAAATAGAATATGTAATAAAAGAAGCTTTGAAACAGCAGGAAGCAGGAGCAGATATATTAGATGTTAATGTAGGTTTACCGGACATAGATGAAAAAGCAGTAATGAAAAAGACCGTAGAGGAGATTCAGGGACTGCTTTCTCTACCCCTACAGATAGATAGTTCAAATGAAGAAGTAATAGAAGAAGCCGTAAGAATTTACAACGGTAAACCCATAATAAATTCAGTAAACGGAAAACAATCAAGTATGGATAAGGTTTTACCGATTGCAAAAAAATACGGAGCCTTGGTTATAGCCTTGACTCTAGATGAAGAGGGCATACCTAAAACCTGGGAAAAAAGATTGGAAATAGCCGGGAAGATAATTGAAGAAGCTAAATCCTACGGTATACCAGAGGAGGATATTTTAGTAGATCCTCTAGTTCTTACTGCGTCCGCAGAACAGAAAGGTGTATTGGAAACTTTAAAGTCTATACCAAAAATAAAGGAAAAATATAGGGTGAAAGTTGTCCTAGGTACCAGCAATGTATCCTTTGGTCTACCTAATAGGGAGCTTTTAAATACAACTTACCTTACCATGGCATTATCCTATGGTTTAGATGCACCGATAACAGATCCTACAAATGAATCTCTAATGGGAGCAGTAAAGTCTTTTAAGGTTTTGGCTAACCAAGATGTAGATAGTAAGGAGTATATAAAAACCTACAGCAAATCTTCAGAAGTAAAAAGATATACTACAAATAAAGAAGAAAAAAGGAATCTTATAGATATAATAATAAAAGGGCTTAAGGATGAAGCCGAAAAAGAAACGGAAAATCTCTTGGAAAATAAGACATCTCTAGAAATAATAAATGAGTTTATGATACCAGCTCTTGATGTAGTAGGCGAAAGGTATGAGAAAGGTGATATTTTCCTACCCCAGTTGATAAGAAGTGCAGAAACATCCAAAGTAGTATTTGGTGTCATAAAAGAAAGAATGAAATCTTCAGGCGGAGAAAACATTTCAAAAGGAAAAATTATCCTTGCTACAGTAGAGGGAGACATCCATGATATAGGTAAAAATATAGTAAAATTAATACTTGAAAATTACGGGTACAATATTTTAGATTTAGGGAAAGATGTATCTAAAAAAGAAATATTAGAGACCGTTGCAAAAGAAAAAGTTCAACTAGTAGGTTTAAGTGCTCTTATGACTACTACTGTAAGAAATATGGAACTGGTAATAAAGGATTTAAGAAACCAGCATCCTCAGGTAAAGGTTATGGTAGGAGGAGCGGTTATGACTCAAGAGTATGCCGATAGTATAGGTGCTGACTACTACGGAAATGATGCTAGAAAGGCTGTAGAAATAGCTAAAGATGTATTTGGAAAGTAAATATTGATTAATTATGAAAGCTACTCTGAAAAAAGTAAGAGTAGTTTTTTAATAGCATCTGGCATTTGTAACAAATGTTACGGAAAAACTTATTACCTCCTGGTATAATTCTATTAGAAATTAAAAAACAATATAAATTTATAATATATGAGGAGGACGAAATGAGCGCGTTTTTAGGACCAATACACCACTGGTTGTACAATAAGGTACAGTGGCATGAAGAATTGTTAGATGAAATAGTAGAAAAAGGAAGTAGTAAAGAAGAAAAAACAAATATATATGTAGAGGCTTCAAAAGAATTATACGGTGAACCGGAAAGAAGAAAATTAACAGAGGTAATTGATGAAGGAAATATCCACGGTTGGCTTCAAAAAAGAATAGAGAGCCTTGAATACAGGATGGCCTACATTATTACCAATCTACTAGAAAATGATATATTAACTATAGAAGAGCTAGAAGAAATATACAGGGAAAATGGAAGAAAAGCATATAAGTCCCTAGATAAAGAATTAGAATCACCAGAAGGAATGTTTAAGTCTATATACGATTTTTTAATAGACGGTATGCCTTGCGATAGGGTTAACAGACCTGTAGAAGGTGATAATAATTACTTTAAGTGGGTTAAAGACCAATGTTTACATACACCTTACTGGGAAGCTGTAGGTGGAGATATAGAGATATACAACAGGTTGAGAAGAGTATGGATAGATTCATTCGTTCCTGAAAATTTTGAATTTGAAGGAAAACAAGATGGAAATCACGAAATAAGGAGGGCTTCTTAATGGATGGTATTGCTTTAATGGTGGAAGAGCACAAGCTCATAAAAAGAATGCTAAAAGTAATGCGAAAAGCTTCATACATACTTATGAAAGAAGATAGGTATGATGACCAAGATTTCAGGAAAATGATAGATTTTGTTAGAAATTATGCTGACGCCCACCATCACGGTAAGGAAGAAGACTTCTTATTCAATAGAATGATTTCAGAAATCGGCGGTGTTGCAGAAAAACTTGTAAGAAATGGAATGCTTGTAGAGCATGATTTAGGAAGATTGCACATGAAGCAGCTGGAAGAAGCTCTAAACAAAGTGAAATCCGGAGACGAAGAAGCTAAGTTGGATGTTATAGCAAATGCTGTATCTTATACAGACCTGCTTACAAGACACATAGATAAGGAAGACAAGGTAGCCTATACCTTTGCACAGAAGGAACTAAAATCAGATACTATTGATATGATTAATGAAGACTGTGGAAGATTTGAAGAAAAGCAAAAGGATAAAGGTGTACAAGATAGATATTTAAAACTAGTAGAAGAATTTGAAGAAAAATACTTAAGTTAATTCCCCCTATTAATATATATGATTGACCTAGAATGGAAGTTCTAGGTCTTTTATTTTCTTTATAAAAACATGAAAATTTGATATTATAAGATTATTATAAAAGTATCACTGGAGGTAGAGAGTGTTTAGTAGATATAGGAAGTTAAATGAAAAAGATAGCATTAAATATATAAAAGAAAAAATGGATGTTTTTGGTGAAGATGAGAACCTAATTTCCCGGGAAATAGGAGACGGTAATATAAACTATGTATATAAAATTTCCAGTAAGGACAGCAAATTTTCAGTGATAGTAAAACAGGCAGATAAGATATTAAGGTCAAGCGGTAGGGAATTGGATACAGATAGAATTAGAATTGAAGCCGAAGCAATGATGCATCAAGGCAGATGTAAGGAAGGAATGGTTCCCAAGATATATTTGTACGATGAGATAATGCATGCAATTATAATGGAAGACCTTTCTGAATACGAAATCATGAGAAAATCCCTATTGGAAAATAATATTTACAAAAATTTCGCCGAAAATATTTCGAGTTTTATAGTAGATACATCTCTTGCTACAACAGACCTTGTTATAGACCCTATGGATAAGAAGAAAATGATGAAAAATTTTATAAGTCCAGAAATTTGTGAAATAAGTGAAAGGCTAGTGTTTACTGAGCCTTATTTTGATATTGATGATAATACCTACGAAAAAGAAAATGAACAATTTATTAGAGAAAATTTATATAAAAACAGTAAACTCCATTTGGAAGTAGGAAAACTAAAAAATGAATTTATGACTAATGCACAGGCGCTCATACACGGAGACTTGCATACTGGATCTATATTTGTAAAAGGTGATAAAATTAAGGTAATAGATTCAGAATTTTCTTTTTTCGGTCCAATAGGATACGACTTGGGAAATATAGTGGCTAATTTGTTTTTTATTAAAATAAGAAATTATTTACTTAAAGATAATTCTAGGGAATTTGATAGGTGGCTAACTGGTACAGTAGAATCTACGGTTGATTTATTTAAAGAAAAATTTTTGGATTATCTTGTAGTAAATACTAAGGATAAAATTTTAAAATCTCCAGATTTTCATCAATGGTATTTAAATAAAGTGATGGAATACACTTCAGGAGCAGCAGGACTTGAGGTGATAAGGAGAGTAATAGGGTCAGCTAAAGTAGAAGATTTTGAAGGATTGGAAGATAAAGATATTAAATCCTCTGCAGAAAGAATAGCTGTTAAATTTGCAGTAGAATTAATCCTAAGAAGAAGTAGTATTAAAAAGGGCTTAGATTACATAAAGGTTTTTGAGAGAGTTATCGAGGAGGAAATTTAATATGAAACGTTCTGATAAGGATCTAGCTTTCATGCTTAGATACGAAAATGTAGCCTGGTATGAAAAAGGCAAGGTTAAAATATTAGACAGACGAATATATCCTGGGGGAGTATCTTATGTTGAATGTGAAGACCATAAAGATGTAGCAAAAGCTATAAAAGATATGGTCACACAAAGTGGAGGGCCTTTTTTGGCTGCAGGCATGGGTATGGCACTAGCAGCTAAGGAGAGTCAAGACATGAGAGAAAAAGACTTTCTCAATTACATGAAGGAAGCAGCATACAGGCTTTCTCATGCTAGACCTACCACAAGTGAAAAGATGGTAAATATAGTAG
>DPPH01000208.1 GCA_003539375.1 Clostridiales bacterium | reverse complement strand
AATAAACAGAATGATTATATTACTTTTAATCTAGCTTCTAAGGAAGATATCTGGATGCACACCAAAAATATTCCAGGATCTCATGTTGTTGTTATTACCGAAGGAAAAGATGTCCCGGATTCTACTTTAGAAGAAGCTGCATCTTATGCTGCTTATTACAGTAATGCCAGACAGTCTTCAAAAGTTCCAGTAAATTATACTTATAAAAAACATATAAAAAAGCCTAAAAATGCGGAGCCTGGCTTTGTAATTTTTCACAAGTATTATACTATGTTTATTGATCCTCAAAAACCAAAAGAGAATAAATGATTTCCATTTATTCTCTTATTATAACCATATCCATATCATCCAATTCTTCCAACATTACTGATACTCGTTCACTTTTTGATGTTGGAACATTTTTTCCTACAAAATCTGCTCTTATTGGTAATTCTCTATGACCTCTATCTACCAATACTCCCAACTCAACTTTCTTAGGCCTTCCTCTATCTACTATAGCATCTAATGCTGCTCTAACAGTTCTCCCAGTGTATAAAACATCATCTATTATTATTACCACTTTATTTCTTACATCAAAATTAAAATCTTTAATATCAATTTTCTCTTCTTTATTGATATCGTCTCTATAATTAGTAATATCTAACTCATATGTAGGAACTTTAATACCTTCTATTTTTTCTATATTTTTTTGTATTCTATAAGCCAAAGGGATTCCTCTTGTTTTAATTCCTATTAAAACAACTTCTTCTACTCCTTTATTTTTTTCAATAATTTCATGAGATATTCTTGTTAAAGCCCTACCTATAGCTTTTTCGTCAAGAATAATCGCTTTTGTTTTCATTTGTTCCTCCTGTCTAATTCCTTTAAAATCTTCATAAAATCCTCCGGTTCATCAGCAGTAAACTCCATGTACTCTTTTGTCTTAGGGTGATTAAATCCTATTTTTTTAGCATGAAGTAACTGACCTATCATATTAAATTCATTTCTTTTAGGACCATATACCGGATCTCCCACTACAGGATAACCTATGTGGGATAGGTGTACTCTAATTTGATGAGTTCTGCCGGTTTCAAGATTTAATTTTAAATATGTATATTTTTTGAATCTTTTTATTACTTCAAAATGAGTTACGGCATCTTTACTGTTTCGGTTAACAACAGCCATTTTTTTCCTGTTTTTAGGGTCCCTTCCTATAGGTAATACTATTTTACCTTTGTTATTGGGTATAATACCGTGTACTAAAGCAGTGTACTCTCTTTTAGTTTTATGTTTTTTTATTTCTTTACTAAGTTCAATGTGGGCTAAATTATTTTTAGCTATTAAAAGTAATCCTGTTGTATCTTTATCTATCCTATGAACTATTCCCGGTCTTATCACTCCATTTATAGAAGACAGATTGTCGAGCTCTTTCAACAATCCATTTACCAGGGTTCCTGTTCTATTGCCCGGTGCAGGATGTACCACCATATCTCTTTGTTTATTTACTACTGCTAAATATTCATCTTGATAAATAATATTAATTTCAATATCTTCTTCTTTAACTTCTAATTTTTTAGGCTCTGGAAACTTTATTTCAATTAAATCTTTTTTCTTTAAGTTATAGTTCTTTTTTTCCTTTTTCCCATTGACTGTTACATTGCCCTTATCTATAAGGTTTTGAATATTTGATCTCGAGTGTTTTTTGTATTGTGATGATAAATATTTATCCAATCTAATATCATCGATGTCACAAATAAATTTATCCTGTTTCAAATTTATCAACTCTTTCATATTTTTCTGTAAAAACTAAAATCGATAATAAAATTGTAAAAACCACCAGGAAGGAATCGGCTAAATTAAATACTGGAAAATCATAGTATCCCCAAAAATTTACATCTATAAAGTCCACAACAAAATTTAATCTTATTCTATCAATTAAATTTCCGATTGAGCCTCCAATTATTCCCCATAAAGATATTTTTGAAATTTTTTTTAGTTTTCTATTCTTATATAAATAATAAATAATTCCTATCAAAATTAAAAAGGTGAAAATTATTAAAGGCATTTGTTTGTTTTGAAGTATGCCAAAAGCTGCACCCCTATTCTCCACATACTTAAGTTGCAGGAAATTATTAATGATAAAAATAGGCTGTTTATCTTTTAATCTTATAATTGCAAGATATTTAGTTGCTTGATCAATTAATACAATGAATACTGCTAATATAATATACATCTTTCACATCCTTATATTTTTTTTATAATGTCTATAACCAACTCTGCACTTTTGTTAGCAGCTTCTTTCTCAAACTTATCATAGTTTATATGAGATGATTCATCAGCATCATCTGAAATACATCTAATCGCTAGATAGGGTGTATCATTTATATAACAAACATGACCTATTGAACCACTTTCCATGTCTGCACACATAGCACCGAATTTTTCATCTAGAAATTGTTTGGTACTTTTTTTACTTATGAATTTATCTCCAGAAACAATTCTACCTATTTTATATTTATCTCCATTTTTTAAAGAAGCTTTTGCATGTTTAAGCAAATTATTATCTGTATTAAAAATATACTTCTCCATTCTTGGAATTTGCCCTAACTTATAACCAAATTTTGTAACATCTACATCATATTGCATTGTATCTGATGCTAGTATAATGTCTAATACCTTTACTTCTTTTGATATACCACCTGCAATACCCGTATTTATTACATAATCCGGTGAGAAATGAGTAATCATAAGCTGTGTGCCAACAGCAGAATTCACCTTTCCTATACCGGATTTC
>DPPH01000099.1:2918-3820 GCA_003539375.1 Clostridiales bacterium | reverse complement strand
GGACCTCTAGTTCTTTTAAAGCTATTAACCCAGGCCTGTAATCTCCTAAATCGTCAAAATTTGTACCGTCTACCACGCTTTCATATCCTAAATCCCTGGCTTTTTCCAAAATACTACGAAATATATTTTTTTTACATAAATAACATCTGTTTTCAGGATTGTACTTAATGTTTTCATCTATTTTAATTTTGATAAATTCATGCTTTACTTTTAATTCTTCAGTATATTTTTTAGATTCTTCTACTTCCCAATTAGGAATATAAGGTGCTGTTACAGTAATAGCAATAACATTATCTGAGCCTAAAGCTTCTATCGCAGCCTTAAGTAAAAAAGTACTGTCTACTCCACCAGAAAATGCTACAGCTACTTTACCTAATTTTTTTATCAGTATTTTTAAGCTATCAAACTTTTCAAGAGTTTCGGTATTAATTTTTAAATTACTTGTCATTTTTTTCTCTCCATATTTTTTCGATATCATATTTGTTTATTTCTTCATATATATCTATAAGAGGTTTATTTTCATTTTGAGCGATTTCTTTACATTTATCATATTCCGGTTTAAATTTTAGTATTTTACCGTCTTTTATTCCTAACTTTACAGGTATTTCGCCATATTTTGTTTGAATATCTATAAAATCTCTTTGGAGTCTAATTTTCCCTACTTTATATTTTTTGAATCCTAAAGTAGAAGTCTCTTTAAACAAAGCTTCTTCAATAATTTTTTCTTTGTTTTCTTCAACAAGAATACTAATATTAGAAGCTAATCTACCTTTTTTCATTATTATCGAAGTTCTATAGACATCGAGAGCTCCTAATTCTAGTAATTTTTCCTCTACATAACCAAGCATTTCCGGAGTCATATCGTCAATGTTTGTTTCTATTACTATATTTTCAGAATTATT